>CBIHQO010000251.1:0-8318 GCA_966211735.1 uncultured Schlesneria sp. | reverse complement strand
CGGGGAAGCGGGGAAGCGGGGAAGAGCGGAAGCGGGGAAGCGGGGAAGAGGGGAAGAGAAGGCACGGTCATGTTGGGGACTTCAAGGCCGTGGGGCCTCGGAGCAGATGTGAAGCGAATGCAGATTTCAAATCTGAGATTTGAGATTTGAAAGTGGAAGAGGGGGGAGAAGACACGGACTTGTTGGGGACTGCTGGCCGTTTGGTCCGGAGAACGATGCAAGAGAAGCGATTGCACATTTCGAATTGCAAAATGCAAATTGAAAAATTGGAAGACGAGACGAGAGGCTCGGCGGAGGGAGCTGGCCGGGGGGTGGGTTCTGTTTCGTCAGGGATGACATCACTGTTGAGCTACGGATGATATGAGTCAAGAGACGTTTGCGGCGGTGCCTGGGCAGGTTGTTTCTCACACTGTCGGGGGGCCGGCACCGATGAGTGGGCCGGCTCTGGGGCATCCTCGATCGACTCCGCTGGCGCTGAGTCTGACGGCGCTGGGGGTGGTGTTTGGCGATATCGGGACGTCGCCCCTGTACGCTCTGCGCGAGTGCTTTCATGGGAAGCATGGGATCGCGGTGACGCCGGATAATGTGTTCGGCGTGCTGTCGCTGGTCTTCTGGGCGCTGATCATCGTCGTCTCGATCAAGTACCTGGTGTTCATCCTGCGGGCGGACAATGGGGGCGAGGGGGGGATCCTGGCGCTGATGGCGCTGGCGACTCCGATCAAGTTCATCACGAAGGATGAGCGGAAGTGGCTGGTGATGCTGGGGATTATCGGGGCATCGCTGCTGTATGGCGACGGGATTATCACTCCGGCGATTTCGGTGCTGGGGGCGGTGGAAGGTTTGAATGTGGCGACGCATGTGTTTCAGCCGTTCGTCGTGCCGATCACGGTGGTGATTCTGCTGGGGCTGTTTGCGATTCAGAGTCACGGGACCGCGTTGATCGGGCGCTTGTTCGCTCCGGTGATGATGCTGTGGTTCTTTACGATTTCGGTGCTGGGGGTATCGAACATGATTCACTATCCGGTGATCATGGCGTCGTTCAGTCCGCACTTTGCGATTCAGTTCTTGATGGCGAATGGCTGGCACGGGTTTATGGTGCTGGGGTCGGTGTTTCTGGTGGTGACCGGGGGCGAGGCGTTGTATGCCGACATGGGGCATTTTGGGCGCGAGCCGATTCGCATGGCGTGGTTTGCGGTGGTGATGCCGGCGCTGATGCTGAATTACCTGGGCCAGGGAGCCCTGCTGATGCTGGACCCGGCGGCGGCGTCGAACCCGTTCTATCGCCTGGCACCTCAATGGGGCCTGTACCCGCTGGTGGTGCTGTCGACGCTGGCCGCGGTGATCGCGTCGCAAGCGTTGATCTCGGGTGCGTTCTCGTTGACGATGCAGGCGGCTCAGTTGGGCTTGCTGCCGCGCACGCAGATCAAGCATACGTCGGCGAGCGAGGTTGGTCAGATCTATCTGCCGGCGGTGAACTCGATGTTGATGGTGGGCTGTTTGTGGATTGTGATCGGGTTCCGCAGTTCTGACGCGCTGGCGGCGGCGTATGGGATTGCCGTGACCGCGACGATGGCGATTACGACGATCATCTTTTACGTGGTGGCTCGTGAGAGATGGCACTGGTCTCGCTGGACGGCGAGCGGAGTCTGTGGGCTGTTCCTGGTGATGGACCTGGCGTTTCTGGTGGCGAACGTGACAAAGATTCCCGACGGAGGCTGGTTGCCGATCGTGGTTGGGATCGCCATCTTCGCGGTGATGACGACATGGAAGCGGGGGCGGTATATTCTGTATCTGCGCCTGATGGCTCGCGGGTATCCGATTTCCAGCTTCCTGCGGGACATTGCGGCGGGAGCTCATCTGCGCGTGCCGGGGACGGCGGTTTTTATGAGTGGTAACGGTGAGGGGACGCCCCCTGCTCTGCTGCAGAATCTGCATCACAATAAGGTGCTGCACAAGCAGGTTGTCCTGCTGACTGTTCGCACCGAGACGTGTTCGCACTTGCGCGAGAGCGAGCGACTGACCGTTGAGGAACTGGGCTACGGCATGTATCGCGTGATCGTGCATTACGGGTTTATGGAAGACCCCGATATCCCTCAGGCGCTGCGTCTGATCAAGCTGCCGGGGCTGGATTTGACTCCGGAGCATACGACATACTTCCTGGGGCGCGAGAACATTTTGTCGGCGGAGGATGGCAAAGGGATGGCGACGTGGCGCGAGCGGCTGTTCGCGCGGATGTCTCATAATGCGACTTCCGCGACGGCGTATTTTTGCCTGCCGCATGATCGGGTGGTGGAACTGGGGTCTCAGGTGAAGATCTGACGAAGTGGGAAGAAGAGATTGCAAAGTGAGAATTGCAAAGTGCAAATTTCAAAGGCGGAGAGGGAACCACGGAAGAAGGCTGCAGAGAGTTGGACCACGAATCTGACGAATTTGCACGAATAAGAAAGAGATGAGAAGAGTTTTTCACCGAAGCCGCGGCGCCGCGAAGAAGAGAGTTGAAAAGATGGCCAAGTTGGGAGCTTTAAGACTGTGGCACCCGGCGAGAAGAAGATAATGCAAATTTGAGATTTGAGATTTGAGATTTGAGATCTGAGATTTGAGATCTGAGATTTGAGATCTGAGATTTGAGATTTGAGATTTGAGATCTGAGATTTGAGATTTGAGATCTGAGATTTGAGATTTGCGATCTGAGATTTGAGATCTGAGATTTGAGATCTGAGATTTGAGATCTGAGATCTGAGATTTGAGATCTGAGATTTGAGATCTGAGATCTGGAAGATGAAACGACAAAGATGAACGTGACGAGATTGTCCTTGTTTGGTTTGTGGGCTGTATGACTCAAGAACATCCGAATGACCCGTTGCACGGGGTGACGCTGGCGAAGATTGTGGAGTACCTGGTGGCCGAGGTGGGCTGGGAGGAGCTGGGGCGTGCGATTCCGATTCGCTGCTTTACGTTTGATCCGAGCGTGAAGTCGAGCCTGACGTTTCTGCGCAAGACGCCGTGGGCGCGGACGAAGGTGGAGAATTTGTATCTGGAGTTGCTGGATAGTGAGCAGCGGTGAAACGATGAAGGAGCATTGAGAATTGCCAAATGCAATTTTCAAATTGTGAAGACGAAGAGTTGAACCACGGAAGGCACGGAAGCACACGGAATTGAGAGGCGAATAAAGACGAAGAGCGACCACGAATCTCACGAATTTGCACGAATCAGGAATAAGCGGAATGCGTGCCGAAACGAGTGAGAGAAAGTCGCAGAGTCCTCTTCAACATGTTCCCGCATTATTCGTGCAGATTCGTGGTCACAGGCTTTCCTCTTAGTCGAGGAACTGTGAGCGGGTGGGGCCTCGGCGTTTGGGGACACTTTTGGTGGCGTGCAGGGTCAGGGAGATGACGGGGAAGAGTTCTTTGCCTTCGAGGACCCAGGCGGGTGCAGAGGCGAACCATTGTTTTTCGCCGTGCATGACCAGCGTTCCCGGCGGCGGGATTTCTCCGGTGACCGAAATCGATTGCAGTTCGGTTTCACCTTCGACCAGGCGGACTCGGAATTTCATCGGGATCCTCGTTGGGAACTCGTGCGTGTGGTGTCTGGGACGCTGTTGATAATCGTCGGAACATCATGTCGGTGCGAGTTGGTGCCAGTCAATGACGGAGTCGCGTGGAACGGTGTGGCGACGGATTTGATTGCGTTCCCCACAGGTTTCTCGAAATGAAACCGCGAGTGCTGGAGCAGTGGTATGCTGGTGTGATCGAGATGGAATTCTCATTGGCAAGGGAACGCCATGATCACACGAGGATCGCGCGAAAAAGAACTGCAGGCGATGATCCGGACGACGACAGGTCGCGCGGAGATCCTGCGACGGTCTCAAGAGATCCGGGGAAGCTCTGCGAAGGTCAACATGACCGGGTTGTTTATCGGTCAAATGATCGCGGATATTCTGGCGGCGGAGTATCCTGGCGAGGTTTGCTAGTGCTCGGCGCGTCGAGTCAAACGGCAGATTGCCAGAATGGCGACGACAAGGCCACCTGCGACGAGATGGAACTTCCATTGGTCGTTTGGCGAAATCGGGCTGGCGGTCGCTTTGCGGTCCTAAGAATGAGATTTTGGACGCCGACTGTTGACCGCCGAATTCTGACCAGCGAAAGTGATGGCATCGCGCGATGTGCGGATGTTGGGTCGACTCTCTGGATCGCTAGTATCGCAAATGAACGACAGTTCCGGCAAGCAACTCGCATCGCATCGCATTCTGGTTGTCGATGACAATCGGGATTCCGCAAAGACTCTGGCGATGTTGCTTGGCATTACCGGGCATGAAACCCAGGTGGCTCATGATGGCCTGGCGGCGATCGAAGTCGCCAGAACTTTTCGGCCCGAGGTGATCCTGCTGGATATCGGATTGCCGAAGCTGAACGGCTATGAGGTCTGTCGCGCGATTCGGAAGGAAGATTGGGGGGCGCAGATCGTCATCGTTGCTCTGACAGGATGGGGCCAGGATGACGATCGCCGCAAATCGACCGAGGCAGGCTTCAACGGCCATCTGGTGAAGCCGGTGGAGCACGACGCGCTGGTCAAGTTGCTGCTGGACCTGATGCCGAGCAAGTGACGACTGGCTGGGGTTAGCCGACCGGCGATTACCCGAACAATTCTGTCAGCACGCGGCCTTCTTCCATCAGGTGGAATGGTCGGCCTTGGCGGTCTTTTGCCATCAGATCGTCGATACCCAGAGCATGGAAGATCGTGTGAGCCAGATGTTCTGCTCCCACAGGATTGTCCTTGGGATATTCGGCCAGTTTGTCTGTGGAGCCATAGATCTGGCCGCCACGGACGCCTCCGCCCGCCAGCAGGGTCGACATGGCGTGGGTCCAGTGATCGCGGCCCGCCCCTGTGACTCCGCCCGAGCGAGGGTCGCCGATCTTCGGCCGTCGCCCCATCTCGCTAGAGACGATCACCAGTGTTTCGTCCAGCATCCCCTGCTGATGCAGATCTTCCAGCAACGCGGCGAACGACTGGTCAAACTCGGGGAGCAGGCGTTCTTTCAAGCACTTGAAGTTGTTGCCGTGCGTATCCCATCCCCCACCACTTTTGCAGAGCTTGTCCAGTGCCTTGTCTTCTTTCCAGAACACGGTGACAAACGGGACACCTGCCTGGACAAGCCGCCGTGCCATCAGGAGCGATGAGCCGGTGATCGTAGTGCCGTAGCTCTGACGTATCGCTGAGGGTTCAGCACTCAGGTCGAACGCCGCTTTTGTTTCGCGGGATGTCAGCAGAGAAAAGGCCTTTTGCTGGTGCTTGCGATAGTCGATCAAAGCGGGCGACTGCTCGGCCCTGCGCTGAGCCAGATCGATCGTGGCGAGTAGCTCGCGGCGCGAGGTCAACGTTTCGCGAGTTGTCTCGCCCTGCAGTGACAACGCGGGGATGGCAAAGTCATACGGCTTGTCGCGCGAGCCATCGACAAATAGCGGATCGAATTCGATTCCCAGGCGAGCTGCGAACTGACCGGGCCGCGTGTATTCCGGAGCCCCCTCTTTTTGCGGCAGCGTGATCGCGTTGGGCAGGCTTGGATGCGGTGGGCGCTTCATCGCCACGACGGAGGCCATCGACGGCCAGTCCGTTGGATAAGGAGTGCGTGCATTCAGCAGGCGATGAAAAGTCGGATCGGGCGAATGGCCGGTGAGATTCGTGTAGTAGCCGGCATGATGGTCGCCCGTCCCGCGATGGAAATCGCCTTGCGATCGGACGATGGCCAGGTGATGGGCCTGCCTGGCGAGATATGGCAGATGCTCACACAATTCGATTCCCGCAGCCGAAGTCGCGATCGGCTGAAACTCACCACGGTAGTCGAGCGGCGCATCCGGCTTCATGTCCCAGGTGTCGATGTGCGAAGCGCCACCTGACAGCCAGATCATAATCGCGGACTTCGCTATCTTTCGGCGCCCAGAACCTGCGGGCTCGATGATTTCGGCTCCCGCGGCGATCGCGGGCCCGCCCCTGTTGACGCCGCAGTAACCTAAGCCGCCAGCCACGAGAAACGCCCGTCGGTCGATCGGAAGATGAGCGCTGGCAGCATTGGGCATTCGTCGATTCCTTGTTCAGAGGTCACGCATCGCTGCAAGGTAATCCGTCTACTGATTCTTGTCAAAATCCGGGTGAAATCTTTCGCCCGTCAAAAGTAGAGCGGACTCAGTCATCAGTTAGGCGATTTACAGGCAGAATGTTGCAGGTCGCGGTTTTATGTTCGAAATGGAGTTCGACACTGCCGATATCAAGTTGGCGCAATACCTGCTTGATGCGTGGTTCGACGGAGGTATTGTCAGTGCCATCACGGGTGACAAATTCTTCGATAACGGCTCGCAGTGCCGCAGGCGATAGTTGAAGATGGGGGATTCGCATGGGGTCAGCCTACCACAATCCGTTCGACCGAGTTTTGGATTAACTGACAATTGCGTCTCGCCACGTAGTGCTATTGCGGGTGCACCATGGCAAAATGTCGTTCCCTCCATTTCGCGCTGTAACCAGAAAGTCGTCATGCGTACCAACGGTGTCACATCGTTCAAACAGGTCACTGCTAAAGATGAGCAAGTCCTTCTTGCCTGTAACAATCGACGATTTGTCTTCGGAGGCCGAACGGGAACTGTGATGGCGGATCGGTCGACTCGTGGTCAGGTCACGGCCGTCCGGATGGCCCTCGATTTTGCTTCCGATGTCAGGCGCGCCGGCGGCGATGCGCTGGAGGGATGCCCTGAACTGCTGACGAAATATTTCCCCGAGGAATTCGTTGCCGTGGAATGACGGCCATCATCGCGCAGAGTGACTCACACGACGGAATGCGATTTCGCGTCAAATCCCGCCAATCTCGTGGCGAGATTGGCTGCCTCGCTATTCAACTGTGACATGGCACTACGGTGCCGGCGTGATGATGCAATTCGGCAAAGCCATTCGAAGTTTGGCGCGACCCGCGGGTGATGTTTGTGTCCGGTGGAGATTGAGATGTCGAAGATTCTGCAATCTTTTCAGCGGCTCCAATTCGTTGTCTGAGAGATCTTCAATCTGAAGTTCAAGAACTTCAAGATTGGCAAGCTGCCTAATTTCAGAAAGCATCTCGGCGGGCAACGTGGTTCCCGCCAGTTTCACCGTCTGAATGCGATCAAGCAGGATCACCTTTTCTCGGAATAATTGCGGGCCCCACTGCGGCCCACCGTCAGATTGAGTGCTTCCGCCAAGCGATACGATCTTGCGGGCGATGTGCAGTTCTCGATGGTAGGGCATCCAGATGGCCAGGACCCCGTAAAGCAGTGTCGCCAGAACGACCACGATCATCACTCGCGTGCCAGAGGCCAGAAACCGCATCATGTTCGGTTCCGTGGCTTTCAAAGGATCTGCTTGAATGTGCATGCTATCCCTGGCCCTTGCGTCGCAAGAGAACAATGACCACCACGACGGTCGCGATGGGCACTGCCACGAATATTCCGACCATGACGAGAATCAGGAGGAGCTCTATCGGACCGAGACCGCCAATGAATGCTGGTGACAAAGCCGCTCCTTCGAAAGTATTCCCGTTTTCGATTCGGTGAACCAATCACAGCGATGCGACTAATGTTGTGAAAACTCGCGCGACATCGCAATCCGGTTGACTTTATTCTGCTATTGAATCGGATCTATCGTCAGTGTGACTGAACCCGGAGCAAAATCACATTACTGCAGATTCACAGGTGAGGTGAAGTCCCTGATGCTTCTTTGTTAGACTGTCGATTGAGCCAACGGGGCGTTCAAAAATCTCATACGGAAAACAATCGAATGATTACAGTCGGAATGAACTACCACGTCATCGCAGGGAAGCAAAAAGACTTTGAAGATAAGTTTGCGGGGGTCATCGACGCACTGAAGGCGGCTGCGGGGCATACGAGTTCGACGCTGTGGAAAGATGTCGCCGACGATGCGTCGTATCTGATCACCAGTGAGTGGTCGGACGAAACCGCGTTCCAGGAATTCATCCGCAGCGACGCATTTCGCGCCGTCACGAACTGGGGGAAAGAGCAGATTCTGTCAGGGCGACCTCAGCATAAGGTGTACAAGCACTAAATTGTCTCGCGGTATCTTTTCGTGGGATGAGCTTCCAGTCCACTGTCTTGGCTTTGGTCTTTGACTTGAGTTTGGTCTTCGTGGCTCGTCGTAGGCTGCGAAGAATGACGGATTGGAAATCCGTCCTACGAGAAGAGGGGCATGATGCGCGTTGCGACCGTCTTGTCGGCATTGCTGTTGGTTCCATTTGCCACACCGGCTCTAGCGGCGGACTCGGCGAAGCCGAACGTGCTGCTGCT
>CBIHQO010000250.1:0-8355 GCA_966211735.1 uncultured Schlesneria sp. | reverse complement strand
TTTGCGGAAATGGCTTGGGGAGGCTGGAACTCCTGTCCCTCTCCCAAAGTGCATTGCGCTGTGCATCGCTATTGGGCGGAACGGTACGGGGCCACCGTGATCAGCATCACCAGTTCAGAAGTCCAGTGCCTGGTCGCCAATCCACCGACGGATTACGAATCAGCGCTGCAGCTCGCACGCGAGCAGATGGCTTACTGCAACAACGTCGCAGAATCGGTCGCGGCGCTGGCACGCAATCTGATCAATGCTCAGTATTGGTACTTTTGGTGGGATTAGGTGACCGTGCGCGATTTCGCTCCCTGGATTCTTCATGGGATGGGCTTCGCTCCGGTCTTTGACTGGAGTCTTAGCTTCGCGGCTCATCGTACACTACGAAGAATGAAGGGTTGGAAACGTTGGAAACCCATCCTACGAGAAGAGGGGCACCCCCAATCTCTGACAGAGCACCCGGTGACCGCGACGCTCAACCTGATGCGAGGGCCTTGGTCACGATGTCCCGGGCCTCTGTCACGATTGTGTTCAGGTGTGCGTCGTCTCGGAAGCTTTCGGCGTACAGCTTGTAGATCGCTTCCGTTCCGGACGGACGTGCGGCGAACCAGCCGGCATCGGTCGTGATTTTGACGCCGCCAATTGCCTTGTGGTTGCCGGGGGCCTCGCTGAGCTTCTCGCGAATCGTGTCACCCGCCATTGTTGTGGCGGTGATGGCGGCGGGGGTCAGGAACTTGAATCGTTCTTTTTCCGTCAGCGTGATCGGCTGGTCAATCCGCACGTAGCGGTGGTCACCGAATTGGGCGACCAGATCGCGATAATGTTCGCCGGGATCGCGTCCCGTCTTCGCGGTGATTTCGGCCGAGAGGAGGGCGAGGATGATCCCGTCTTTATCGGTGGACCAGACAGATCCGTCTCGACGCAGGAAGCTGGCACCGGCGCTTTCTTCGCCGCCAAAGCCGAGCGATCCATCGAACAGGCCGTCAACAAACCACTTGAAACCGACGGGAACTTCGTACAGCCGGCGCCCGATCGACTTCGCGACGCAATCGATCATGTGACTGCTGACACAGGTCTTGCCGACTCCGGCGGAGGGACTCCATTGCGGCCGATTCGTGAAGAGATATTGGATCGCCACGGCCAGAAAATGATTGGGATTCAGTAAGCCGGACGACTTCGTCACGATGCCGTGTCGATCAGTGTCGGGATCGTTGCCGAAGGCGATATCGAAGCGATCTTTCAATTTAACCAGACTGGCCATCGCATACGGGCTGGAGCAATCCATGCGGATCTTGCCGTCATGATCGACCGTCATAAAGCCGAATTGCGGGTCAACTTTGTCGTTGACGATGGTTACGTTCAAGCCGTATTGCTCGGCAATCGGTTCCCAATAACCAACGCCCGCGCCGCCGAGCGGATCGACACCCAGTCGCAACCCGGCTGAGCGGATGGCGTCCAGATCGACGACATTTTTCAGATCGTTGATGTAGTCGGCTGCGAAGTCTTGAGCATGCGTGGTGGAAGCGTGCAGCGCCTTTTCGTACGAGATTCGTTTGACCGCGGCGTTGCCTCCCTTGAGGATCTCGTTGGCGCGGTTCTGGACCCAGCCAGTGACATCGGTGTCGGCGGGTCCGCCATTCGGAGGGTTGTATTTGAAGCCGCCGTCTTCAGGGGGATTGTGCGATGGCGTGATCACGATGCCGTCGGCCAGATGTTCCGTCCGGCCCTTGTTGTAGCACAGGATCGCTCGAGAAATGGTTGGCGTCGGCGTGAACCCATTGCCCGTCTGGATGCCGACTTCCACACCGTTTGCCGCGAGCACCTCCAGCGCCGTCTTTTCTGCCGGCGCGGACAATGCGTGAGTGTCTTTCCCCAGAAACAGGGGGCCATCGATCTTCTGTTGTTGCCGATATTCGATCAGCGCCTGCGTGATCGCTGCGATATGTTGTTCGGTGAAGGTGCCGTTTGACGAGGTTCCGCGATGGCCGCTGGTTCCGAAACTGACCTGTTGAGCCTTGTTGGCAGGATCTGGCTTCTGATCGTGATAGGCGGCAATTAAGCGGTCGGTGTCGATCAGCATCTCGGCGGGAGCCGGTTTGCCAGCCAGGGGATGAACGGCCATGTTCGGTCCTTCGTTGCTTATCAGTGATGATGAAGTTGATAAAAGCAGTGATCGTCACTCAATTCGATTGGTCAGAACTGGTGAACTGAATTACTATATCCGGGTGACATGTGATTCAGCGAGGGACCGGGAACAGCGAGGCCATGATGAGCCAGCAACAATCGACGTGGCGAGCGAGATTGATCATTGGAATGGCGTTGATCGCCATGTCTGGCCGCGCATGGGCTGCAGATCTGTCTGGCCCAGCCGTCAAAGAGGCGATCGAACGTGGCCGTCGATTTCTGGTCAGCCAGCAAGCGGCCAAAGGCTATTGGGATGTCGATAAGCCTGGATTCCGAGTGGGAATCACCAGCCTGGCGGTAATGGCACTCCTTAATTCAGGCATGTCACCGCAAGATGTCCCCGTGAAGCGGGGTCTGGCTTACCTGCGCG
Source organism: uncultured Schlesneria sp. (assembly GCA_966211735.1). Classification (GTDB taxonomy): domain Bacteria; phylum Planctomycetota; class Planctomycetia; order Planctomycetales; family Planctomycetaceae; genus Schlesneria. The sequence goes on along the minus strand of CBIHQO010000250.1, from coordinate 5,813 downwards.
ATGACGAAGAAACGGCGGTGAAACAGTACGAGACTTATCAGATTTCGCTGCAGATCATGGCGCTCGCGGCGGCCAAGGAGCCTGGAATTGATGCGCGTCGTGTTTCACGGCTGGCAGCTCTATTGGAAAATGGGCAGATCAAGCGGGGTGACACATCAGGCGGCTGGGATTACAGCCTGAGTGGCGGGTCGCTTCGAACGGACTGCAGCAATTCGCAATTCGCCGTCCTGGGACTGCGCGAGGCGGTCGAAGCGGGCGCTGTGGTCAGCCCGGAAACGTGGAAGCGGGCTCGCGAATATTGGGAACGGGCTCAGAACGGAGATGGGGGATGGAGCTATGACGCCGGCGCGAACAAGGGTCCCAGCTATGGCAGCATGACGGTCGCGGGAATTTCGTCATTGGTCATTTGCGAGCAAATGCTGCGCTCCGACGCGGGAGTGGCGCCGGATGGAACGCCACCCTGCTGCCAGGGGACGGAGCCCAATGAACCGTTGGCTCGTGGAATCCGCTGGCTGAGTCAGAGTTTTGCGGTCGGACATAACCCGGGCGCGCGAAATGGCTGGCTGATGTACTACATCTATGGCGTGGAACGTGCGGGACGCCTGAGCGGTTTGCGATTTTTTGGCGAGCACGATTGGTATCGTTCGGGGGCGGCATATCTGCTGGCCCTGCAGAACGGAGTGACGGGCCATTGGGTCGGTGCGGGCGATATCGAGTCGCATCCGGTGGTCGGGACCAGTATGGCGTTGCTGTTCCTGTCCAAGGGGTTGGCGCCGGTTCTGATCAATAAGCTGAAGTACGGCCCACGTGATCCGCAACGCAAGCACGAAGTCCTGGGGAATGACTGGAATCGCCATCGCCGTGATGTTCGCAACCTGGTGGACCTGATCAGCGGATCCCCGAAGTGGCCCAAGTTGCTGACCAGCCAGGATCTGGATCTGGCACGCGCGGCCGACAGTGTTAATGGCGTGGATGTGATGCTGCAAGCACCTGTGCTATTCATCACGGGCGAGGAAGCCCCCGTGTTTCGTCCCAACGAAATCGAGTTGCTCAAAGAGTACCTGCAGCAAGGGGGATTCATCTTCGCGTCACCCACCTGTACATCGACCAAGTTCGAAGCGGGCTTTCGCACCCTGTTACAGCAGATCATGCCACCGGGTGAGGGGGAGTTGAAACGCCTGACTCAGGATCACCCCGTCTTCCGCAGCGAACATCCCTTGCAGGCGGAATCAACTCCGTTGTTCGGTATTGATTACGGATGCCGAACCTCAGTGATCTATTCCCCTGAAGATCTAGGCTGCCTATGGGATTATTGGTCACGTGCTGAGCCACCAGGTCGCAACGTGAACCTGAAGGTACGGATCATCCGCGCCACGCAGATCGGTGTGAATGTGCTAGCGTATGCCACGGGACGTGAACCGCCGACCAAGACAGATGCGCCGCAGAAAACGGCGGAGAACACAGAGCTCGATAACGTCGAGCGAGGCTTGTTGCAGATCGCTCAAATTCGACATGACGGAGGCTGGAATTCGGCACCGCGGGCTTTGCGCCGACTATTGCAGTCGCTGAATGACACGGTCGCGTTATCGGCTTCCACAAAAGCGATCGACCTGGAGATGTCTGACCCCAATATCTTCCAGTACCCAGTGCTGTACATGCACGGACGAAACGCCTTCACCGTGAAAGAGGCCGATCGGGAACAGATTCGCCAATACCTGGAGCGGGGTGGAGTCCTCGTCGTCGATTCCTGCTGCGGGGCCAAGCCGTTTGATAAGAGCTTCCGAGAATTCGTCAACTCGCTGTATCGGGACAAGAAACTCCAGAAAGTTGCGGCTGACCACGAACTCTTTACCGAGAAGTTCGGACGCGACATCCGACGACTGAAGCGACGCGTGAGCGAAGGGGGCGATTCGGGCTTCGTCGTCCGTGAAGCAGAGCCATTTGTCGAAGCCTTGGAAATTGATGGACGGCTGTCGGTGATCTACAGCAAATACGACATCAGCTGCGCGTTAGAACGCCAGTCGGCAGGCAATTGCGAAGGCTATCTACCGGAAGATGCGGTCAAGCTGGCAACCAACATCATTCAGTATGCCTTGCTGGAAGAACTGCGGCTGGCTCCTGCTGCGGTTGCAAAACCCTAGCCCGGATTATTCACGACCTGATAGTTGCTCTTTCCAGTCTGCTGCCGTCACTCTCTCACTGTGGCATGGCGCAAAGATCAGCGGGTTACCACGGATCCGGGCTATGATCTCTGAAAATGCGTGGATGAGTCTCGCACTTTCGTGCGAATATTTACCAGACGCGATCAATACTGACTGGTCGGTCGGAAGAAAATCCACAATTGTGTCAATTCCGATATTGGCAAAACTTTAGCACCTCCATACAAGTTCGCAACACTTTTTGTCGATGAGTGAGAACGGTAAAACGGGTACATCGAGACAACCATGAAATGTCCTCGCTGCAAATGCAATGATGTCTACGCCAGCCGCAGCGGTGGTGAAAATCAGGGCTTGATTTCGCTGCTCACCACATCCGTGCGTTGTCACCGCTGTTGTTATTTGTTTGCCGTCCCGAAATGGACAGCGGTGCCGACGAAACAAACGGACGATGAAGACCGCCGCGCCGCGTAATCGACCCGCTCTTGAGACCGGTTACGGGAATACGCCTGACCTTTGGTCGTCGCCTCTGCTTGTTGCTAAGGTCGCCAAGGCCTAGGGCGAACCTCATACGAGTTTGTTCGCACAACCACTTCGGCCCAATTTCTTGGCGAGATTAGCTACGGGAACACACTACTGGGTTCGGCCAGTAAGTTGCTCGTAGAGCTTGGCGGCTTCCGGATGTTCGGTCTTTAACGTCTTCAGATCATCCGCAGTAAACTCTTGCGCGACTTCTTTGTCGTCGACCATTTTGGTCAGCTTGATGCGGATCTTCATGCCGTCGGTTTCGGTGATCTCAATTTTGCGGCCGTCCAATTCTGCTCGAATCGTCCGAGCGCCATCCGTCTGGTTGGGCATTGGATTGAGTTCCGGGCGAAATCCAGGAACCAGTCTGGGGAGTTGGACCGGACGTGGAGCACCGATCCCACCAATTTGCATTTGAATTCCACCGCCAACACCGAGATTGGGCCCGGCAGCGTATTTCTCGTACAGCTTCGCCGCATCAGGATGCTTCTTCTTCAGGTCGTCCAGATCATCGGCTTTGAATTCGTCCGTCTTTGATTTGCCGTCAACGCGCCTCGTATGTTTCAGTTCAATATCTTTGCCATTGGTGTCGGTGATTTCGACCTTCTCATCGCCAGCGACAGCCTCAATGTGGCGTTTGTCATTGACCATATTGAACTTGAGCGACTGGACACCGGGGCCGCCGATCAGTTGGCCGTTGATCCTGATTCCGGCCCCTGCGGCGTTGGCCGCTGGCCGTTGATGTTTCTGATAGGCCTTATGGGCGTCCGGGAACTTCTCTTCCAGTTCCTTTTCCGAGCCGGCGGTAATCGGCGTCTCCTGTTCTTTTCCGTCGATGGTTTCCTTCATCGTTCCGGAAAATGATCCGTCCGCCGCGCGGCGTAGCTGAATTTTGCGTCCGTTTTCGGTCGTCGTCAGGTTCGCGGCGCGACCTTGAGCGGCTCCTTGAAGTAGCGCTTCCCGCTGTCGAAGCACCTCTTTGATTCGCAATGTCGTGCGGGCTCGCCGGCCGACGATGTCCATCTCCGATTTCGACAGTTTCTGAATAGCCTCTTGTGCGGCTTTCGCCGTTTCCTGGTCTTCCGAAACCAAGAGGCGTCCCAAAATATCAAAGCAGCGAGTGACCACTGCCGCGTCATCGACCTCGGCAGCCTTGGCAAGCGGCGCGACGGCGGGGCGGCCGATCTTCAGCAGCTTTTCGGTCTGCTCGCGGTGATCGCCCGGTTCGGTGATCTGTTCGATCAACGAGTCGATTTCGGAGCTTTGAACGTCCGCTGGTTCTGACTCTGCTTTCGCAGCCACCATCCACGTGATCACCATCAGGATCGTCAACAGTGGAGTGAGTCGTCGGAGCATTCCGTTCATAATCGGCCTCGCGTTCCAATGGCTGCCAAAATCTCGGAGTGGCGGACAGTTCCCGCCGATCCGACGGTTGAAGTCTAACGTCCGCGCCGCGATCCGGCGACATCACTTTACCGAAGGTGCCTGTGAGGAGGCGTTCTGAGGGGATGATTATCTGGCTGGAAACAGCCCACTCGTTTACGCCTTTGTCGCTGGTCGGTACAGTAATTTGCCAACGGCAGGCCTGCCACGGCCTGCGCGATCGAAGACATCATCCTGGAGCACATCCCATGACTCAGCAACCCAATCGTCGCGATTTCATGAAGGCTTCGACCGCCGCCCTGGCCGGCGCGACCATGCCGTATTGGTTCACGGCGGAAAGCAATCGCGCGTTAGGCTTTCAAAGCGTGAACGATCGGCCGATCCTGGGCTGTATCGGCACAGGCGATCGCTGGGATGCCGTCGGGCCGAATGCCCTGCATTTGTCGGACTGTGTCGCCGTGTGCGATGTCGACAGCGACCACGTGGACAAAGCACACAAACGAGTCACCGACGCGCAGAAATCGCAGTCGCGCGAAGTCGCCAAGTACGAAGACTATCGCAAGCTGCTCGATCGAAAAGACATCGATGTCATCACGATCGTGACCCCCGATCACTGGCACTCGAAGATCGCCATTGATGCGATGCGAGCGGGGAAGGATGTCTACTGCGAAAAGCCGCTAACGCTGACGATCCAGGAAGGAAAGCAGATCATCAAGGTCTTGAACGAGACCAAGCGAGTCTTCCAAGTCGGTACTCAGCAGCGATCGGAAATGAACGCCGGTCCAATCAAGAACCAGTTCCTGAAGGCGGTCGCGATCGCCCGTAGCGGACGGCTAGGGAAGATTACTCGCGTGCAGTGTGCGATCGGCGGAGCCCCTTCCAGTGACGAGATTCCGGTCGCCGAAGTCCCCAAGAATCTGAACTGGGACATGTGGCTCGGCCAGGCCCCGATGACGGATTACCTCCAAGGGAAGTTTGGCAACAACAAGAAATACCCCGAAGCGCGAACTCACTACGAATTCCGCTGGTGGTACGAATACTCGGGCGGCAAGATGACCGACTGGGGGGCTCATCACGTCGATATCGCGATGTGGGCCTTGGGCATGGACAACAGCGGCCCGATTTCGGTCGAAGGAACCGCCAAGCATCCGGTTCCATTCGAAAACGGGATGCCGACCGTTTCCAATCGCTATAACGCCGCGACATCGTTCCATGTCACCGCCAAGTTCCAGGACGGAGCGGAATTGATTATCCGCGACGACACGGACAATGGTGTGCTGATCGAAGGAACCGAAGGCCGCATCTTCGTGAGTCGTGGATCTTTGAAAGGGGCACCCGTCGAAGAACTGGCCAACAACCCATTACCCGAAGACCTGCTGAAGAAACTGTATAACGGCAAGGAACCCAAGGGGGGCGGGAATGCTCACATGGAGAACTTCTTCAACTGCGTGAAAGATCGGGGATTACCAGTCAGCGATGTCTATTCACACCACCGGGCGATGACGACCTGCCATCTGGCAAATATTGCCATTCGACTCGGTCGCAAAATTGAATGGAACCCAGAGACGCAATTGATTGTCAATGATAAAGACGCCGCTCACTGGATTGGTCGCGAGCAGCGGAAGGGCTATGAAATTGACGTGAGTGTGTGATGGTCCTGATGACCGCGACAAGGCTGCGACGTGGTCTTTGGGAGGGCGAGGCTCCCGCCGAGCCGCGCATGTTATTGTGCTTCCATCGACGTGTGCG
>CBIHQO010000249.1:0-8360 GCA_966211735.1 uncultured Schlesneria sp. | reverse complement strand
GACGCGTATCTCTTATCATCAATTCCTTCACTTTCTGGTGTCATATTTCGTCAAGTGTCTCGCCAATCTGGATCTCAAAGTCCCAAAGCGACCGCTTTTGCCGCGACCGAAGGGAGAGGGGAAATTTGTCCTGAAGTCTCGCGACAAAATCACCAATGCTCGCCTGTTCGCTCGCCTGAACGAACTGTTGGACGATTCCATGGTTGTCGTCGCAGATGTCGGCGATTGCCTGTTCGGTGCTGCGGATTTGACGATCTATCGCAAGACAGAATTCATCAGCCCCGCTTACTACACGTCGATGGGCTTCGCGATTCCTGCGTCGATTGGCGTCTCGGTCGCTGCTCCCGACCGACGTCCGCTAGTGCTAGTCGGGGACGGGGCGTTCCAGATGACCTGCATGGAACTCTCCACCGCGGTCCGGCACGGCTTTAACCCGATCGTGATCGTCCTAAACAACAAAGGTTACACGACCGAGCGATTCCTGCAGGATGGTCCGTTCAATGACATCCTGAATTGGAACTACCATCGCATGCCCGACCTGCTCGGCGGCGGCTGGGGCTTCGAAGTTCGTACGGAGGGGGAACTTGACGAGGCCCTCAACGCGGCGCTGGCCCATCGCGAGGCTTTCAGTCTGCTCAACGTGCATCTGGAGCCCGACGACATCAGCCCCGCGCTGAAACGATTGGCCGAGGGATTGTCGAAGCGGTTGTAGAGAACTCTCTGGATTTCTTCGGCGTTCATTCCCGCGCGGGCGGGAATGACGCAAGCGGATAGCCTACTTTTTCTCGACAATCTTAAGCTGAGCCGGTTCGATGATCGCGATCCGTGGTTTCTTTTCGACCAGTATCACGGTCCCGGTCGCTTGAATCGTCTTCTTATCGAAGTGCTCGGCAGGATTGTTGATGCCGAGCTTCTTGAATTTCTCCTTCGTGTCCTTCGGAATAAAGATCGTGAAATTGGCATCTTCCATGAAGTCTGCTTCCGAATTCAAGTAGCAGTTTTCATTGCCGCCAGTGGATTTGACGAGCATTTCCACCGTGATCTTCTCACGCACCTTCTTCGCCGCCTCGGCGGGTGTGAGCGGTTTTGGTGGTGCATCCTCGCCCACGGTCAGGGTTGGTAGCAGCAGCAGCAGACAGGCCAGCAAGGAATACAGTCGCATGAATTCACTCCTGCGTTTGGGTCGAGATTCACTCCGCCCAGCAACATACAAAAACGCGAACCCGCGCGACAGTCGCCCGCTCGACTCAACTCGCGTCTTGCGGGACCGGAGCGAATTCCAGGCTCGGTTCGCTCCCCTGTCGAGGCTGTGAAGGTTATGCTCGCAGCAGGCAATCGCTGTGGATTTCGTAACGCGATGGCCAACGATCAATTCCGACGGAAACAACTGGCGATGCGGCCCCGCCGCGCAGGGAGGGTGGCATATGATGAAGCGACAATTGCGATGCATCGCACTAGGTCTATTGGGTTTGACATTGGTCGGGTGCGGACAGGCTCCCCCTGCTGCTCCGCCAGCAACCCCCACGACGCAGGCCGTTCCTGCGGTGAAACTGACTCCGACACCTGAACCGACCCCCGCCATTAAGCCCGCTCCGGCAGGCGAAACGCCAGTCGCTGCAGAGAATTCCAAGCCTGCAACTCCCCTCCCCGAAGCGGCCTATCTGGGCGACGATGTGGTGGGGTTGGTTGTCGTGCATCCGAAACGCCTTCACGAAACGGCGCTCTATCGGATGTTCCACGATGCAGGATTGCTGGACGACTTCGAGAAGCAAGTCGACGAATACAAGATCCAGCCCGAGTCCATTGAACGAGCCTTGCTGGTGATCGACAAATCGTTCGCCCGCAAAGCAGCGGAAGCTTCCGGTTTGCCAACGGTGCCTCCCGGAAACCTCGGAGATCCTAATCCGAAAGCAGCCGGCCCCGAGGAAATCCCAGCCGAAACGTCCGCTTCCACAGTGAAGAACAATCTCAAGCAGATTGGCCTCGGCTTCCATAACTATCATGACACGTACAATGCCTTCCCACGCGCTGACGGCGACGCCGAGGGAACGAAGACCGGATTGAGTTGGCGAGTCCAACTGCTACCGCTTCTGGGCGAGGGTGAACTGTATGAAGAGTTTCACCTCGACGAGCCATGGGACAGCGAGCACAACAAGGCGCTGATCGAAAAGATGCCCTCCGTTTTCAATTCACCAGGCGTGACCGAAGCGGGGAAGACGGCCTTGCATGTTTTCACTGGCGATGCGACACCATTCCACGGAGAAAAAGGCTTGTCGATCGCCGCCTTCACCGATGGAACGTCCAATACAATTCTCGCTGTCATGGCTGGCGCCGACACCGCCGAGGTTTGGACCAAACCCGGCGGGCTCGTGTTCGATGCTACCGCACCGAAAAAGACCTTGGGTGAGGTTGGCAAGAAAGTCCAGCTTTTGCTGGCTGATGGAAGCGTCCAGGCAATTTCGACGAGGATCGACGAAGCGGAATTTGCCAAACTCGTTGAACTCGCGGATGGAAATCCGATCGACTCCCTGCAGACGTTTGAACCGGCCGATCAAGGCCCCGTCCCAATTTTAATCCTCACATTGGCTTCAGCGGTCGACCAACAGGCCTTTATCGAGTTGGCTGTCAATGAGGCTGAGGAGGAATCGTACGACGGATTGACGCTGCATAAAAATGACAATACCGCCGTCTGCTTCATCGATGCGAAAACGATTCTCTGGGCTCCCCCTGAGACTTTGAAAAAGATGATCGATGCCCGCAAAGCGGGTCAGCCGAGCACATCGCACATTGTCAGCCAATTACAATCAGGTGCCGATGTCGCGGTGGCCATCGACTTGAAATCGCAGTCCGCCCTGGTGGGGCATGCCGCGATGATCAACCCGCTGCTTGGCATGCTCGCGCAGATCAACTCCGTCTCGCTGCAAGTCAATGTCACCGAAAAGACCGGAGGCAAGCTCGTGGAGTTGATTGCCTACGCGGTCAATGAACAGACCGCTGGCGCACTGTCTCAGCTTGCCAATGGTGGTCTCGACCAACTGAAGGCCACGCTGAAGGCGTCCCCCATTCCAGCGGATCCCGATCAGGCCCGGCAGCAGGAATTTGTTCACACCATCGGCCACTCAGCCACAGTCAAGCAAGTGGGCAGCCAGGTTGAGTTTCTCATCCCCGTCCCTGAAGGATTCGACAAGCTGCCTGAAATGCTGAAACCTGCTTTAGAGAAGGCGGCTCAGGCGGCAGCGAACACCCGCAAGAGAAATAACCTGAAACAGATTGGGCTGGCCTTTCACAACTATGAGAGCACAAATCGTGCGTTTCCTGGAGCGGGGAGTTCAGCGACATCAAAGGAAGGACTTAGTTGGCGAGTTCACCTCTTGCCATATTTAGATCAAGCCGCGCTCTACAACAAATTCAACTTTGATGAACCTTGGGACAGCGAAACCAACAAAGCACTCATCGATCAGATGCCCGAAGTCTATCAAACCGATGGGGTGACCGACCCAACCCAAACGTCATTGCATGTCTTTACCGGTCCGGGTGCTCCATTTGCCGAAAATCAAGCTCCGAGTATCGCGTCTTTTACCGATGGCACCTCGAGTACCATTCTGGTAATCAACGCTGGCCCAGACACAGCGACGATCTGGACCAAGCCCGGCGGGTTGGATTTTAATCCAGAGGATCCCCTCAAATCGCTTGGCCAGATTGGCGACGTGTTCAACGCTCTCTTTGCCGACGGATCGGTTCGTGCGATCTCGAATATGATCGACCCGCAGACGTTGCGACGCGTGATCCAATCCGCCGACGGCGAGGCACTTGGCGACTTCTAAATTCACTGGATGTGAACGACTACTACATGAGTGCACGGATCGCGAACACGGAAGTCGCTGTGGGGGAAACGGATTCTCCAGCGGCGAACGATCTCGAAGAGCTGGCCTATCGGTTTGGTAGAACGTATGACGGTTACCTCGCCACCGAAGCGGGACTGAAACAGTTCTGGTCAGGTGATGGCAAAGGTGTTGTCGCGTACGCCCAGATTGGTCGCTACGTCCACGTTCAGGGTGGGCTGCTTTGTGAGGCTGTCGATCGTCCCACCCTGCTGCATGAATTCCATGAATTCGCGCGGCGGCAACGCTTGGTCGTCACGTTCTACAATGCGCCCGAAGAAGATCTGCCGTTGTTTCGCGAGCAGGGCTTTCAGGTCACCAAATGGGGCGAGGAACCACTCCTGGACTTGTCTGCACTGACCTGGGCAGGCGGCACCTACGAATGGGTCCGGCGGCAATTCCACTACTGCCAACGCCAGAAAGTTCAATTCACCGAATGCCGCCGTGAGGATTATTCCGACGCCGAATGGGATTCGGTCCTGAACGACATTCGCGCGGTCGCTGCCGAAGGCCTGCAGACCAAGCCACAGCGAGAAGAAATCTGGTTCTTCAATGGTCGCTTCGATCCACCGAATTGGGGCCGCCGTCGGTTGTTTTTGGCCAAAGGTGACAACGGCACCGGACGAACGGAAGGTTTTCTCGTCTGCCTTCCCTTTCAAGATGGGACGCATTGGGCCATCGAAACCTATCGACATCGCCTCGACGCGCCGCGGGGTCTGGTCCCGTTCATGATCCATCAGTGTGTCGAACGGATGCGACCGGAAGGAATTCAATGCGTCTCGTTGTGCCTTTGCCCCGCGGTTCGCTGTGAAGTCTTGCCGAATGACAGCCGCCTGGTGCGGCGCGGACTGCAGTTCGGATTTAACTATGCCTCGATCTTCTTTGATCTGCCGGGCGAGTACCACTTCAAAAGCCGATTTCGGCCACGATTCGTGCGGCGATACATCTGTCATTCGCCGCGAGCCACCGTCCGATCCATGTGGTCGCTGGTTCGCATCTCTGGCGTGCTGACTTTCGACTTTCGCAAGCTGGGCAGCGCGCTGTGGAGTCGCATCCGCCGACCAAAGTCACGGAGTCATCTCGCAACCCCTTCGACGACCCCCGTTTCGACCGAACCGCGAACATAGAGTATTTGCCGGCGACCAACGCGGTGATCGATTGCGTCCCGAATTGCAAACACGACTCGTTGACGCCACCATAGCGTTCACAGGTTCGCTCTGGCCTGGATCTGATGTTGCACTCTGTTACTCACCCAATTCGTTCAGGACACTCTATGGTCATCAAACGGACTGCTCTCGCCTTTGTCGCGGTGTGGTGTCTCGCATCCAGCGTGATGCCGACCCATGCCGAGGATCACGTCCTGAGGACGTTCAAGAAGATCAAGATCACCGACAAATTCTTCAGCGAAGGGATGTACTACGGCGACTTCAACAAAGACGGAAAGACCGACGTGACGGCCGGTTCGCTGTGGTACGCCGGCCCCGAATTTACGAAAGCGACCGAAATTCGACCTGCGATCACGTTTGATCCGCACAACTACTCCAATGCCTTCCTGTCGTTCGCTTATGACTTCAATGGGGATACCTGGGACGACATCGTCATCGTCGGCTTCCCCGGGGAAGCGGTCAACTGGTACGAGAACCCCAAGGGCGAGCCTGGCCACTGGAAACAGCATCTGGGTTTTGCGATCGCCGACAATGAATCACCCGGCTTCGCAGATATCACGGGCGACGGCAAGCCAGAACTGATCTGTCACACCGATGGATATCTGGGCTATGCCGAACCGAATTGGAAAGAACCAACCAAGCCTTGGTCATTCCGCCAGATCTCAAACAAGAGCGGCTGGGGCAAGTACCAGCACGGCATTGGATACGGCGACGTCAATGGGGACGGTCGCCAGGACCTGCTGCTGCGGGAGGGTTGGTGGGAACAACCTGCCGCCGACAAGGTGGGCGAAGTCTGGACGCATCACAAGTTCGATTTTGGTGGCGGCGGCGCCCAGATGCATGTCTACGATGTCGACGGTGACAAAGACAACGATGTCATTACCTCCTTGAATGCTCACGGCTACGGACTTGCCTGGTTCGAGAACATCAAGGACGACAAAGGGCAGATCACTTTCAAGCAGCACCTGATCACTGGCGACAAGCCTCAGGACAACAAGTACGGCGTGAAGTTCTCGCAATTGCACGCTGTTGATCGGGTCGACATGGATGGCGATGGCGTCAAAGACATCATCACCGGCAAACGCTATTGGGCTCACGGTCCGAAGGGTGATGCGGAACCGGATGCCCCCGCTGTGCTCTATTGGTTCAAGCTTGTTCGCTCAGACTCAGGCGTCGACTTCATCCCTCACGAAATCGACAATGACTCCGGAGTCGGCACGCAAGTGATCGCGGCCGATGTCACGAACGATGGCTTGCCCGACGTGCTGGTGGGTAATAAGAAGGGACACTTTGTGTTCGTTCAGGAAACTCGTAAGGTCAGCAAAGACGAGTGGGACAAGGCACAGCCGAAGCCGCTCGCGAAGTAGCGTTTCTCAGTTTCAGCTCACCGCGTTGCCGATTGGGCAACGCGGTGATTTCTTATTAAAATCCGTGCCACTGGTCGGCCGCCTTGGACAACCCGTCCGATTGCAGTCGCTACGTGAAACGGGAAACGCAGCTCTTCTTTCTGTCCGCTTGAGCCGCCTGGACTCAACACGGCGGCAAATCTTTGGCAGTCGTTCTCTGCGAACTTTTGTCTGTTCAGCAATCTCATTGATTTTCAATCTGAGTAGCCCCGTCATGAAACGATTCACTCTGCTCGCCTGCGCTCTCGTCCTGACGCGTCTGGCTTCGGTTTGCCTGGCGGCCCCTGGCGTGGCCCCGACCGAGGCCCTTCGACCCGAAGAACAGCGCAAGCTGTTTCATTTGCCGCCGGGCTTTGAGATTCAACTGGTGATCTCCGACCCGGATATCGGTCAGCCCATGAACATCAGTTTCGATGCGCGGGGACGACTCTGGGTGACGCATTCCGTTGAGTACCCGTACCCCGCCAAGGGAGATGTCGAACCACGCAGCCGGTTTCCAGGTCAAGGCGAGCACGAGCCCAAAGATCGTCTGACGGTCTGTGAAGGAATTGGCGTCGATGGCAAACCGGCCAAGATCACGCATTTTGTTGGCGGGTTAAATATCCCGATCGGTGTCACGCCGATCGGTGATGCGAAGACCGCGTTGGTTTACAGCATCCCGAATATTTATCGCGCGACAGATACGAACGGCGATGGACTGGCTGATAGTCGAGAGGTGCTCTATGGCAAGTTCGGCAACATCGACACTCACGGAATGGCGAACTCGTTCCGCCCTTGGATCGATGGCTGGATTTATGGCTGTCACGGTTTTGCCAATACGTCCAACGTCCGCGATGCTACCGGTGCCGTGACGACAATGAATTCCGGAAACACCTACCGTTTCCGGGCGGATGGTTCAAAGTTCGAGCAATTCACCTGGGGGCAGGTCAATCCGTTCGGACTGACGTTTGATCCCTGGGGCGATCTGTACGACTCCGACTGTCACTCGATGCCGATCTACATGCTGTTGCGCGGTGGATACTATCCCAGCTTCGGCAAGCCTCACGACGGACTCGGCTTTGCTCCGACAATGATCGATCACGGCCATGGCTCAACGGGCATCTGCGGTCCCGCATACTATGCGGCGAACCAGTTCCCAGCAGGACATCGCGGCAGTATCTACATCTGTAACCCCGTCAACTGTTCGGTGCACCACGACCGACTCAAGCAAGTCGGCTCAACATTCCTGATCGATACTCAGCCCGACCTGGTGACCTGCGACGACGGCTGGTTTCGCCCCGTCGATCTGACTGTCGGTCCTGATGGAGCTCTGTACATCGCCGACTTCTACAACTGCATCATCGGCCACTATGAAGTGCCGCTAGAGCACCCTCGTCGCGATCGAAACCACGGCCGCGTCTGGCGAGTCGTCTACAAGGGAGCAGATGGCCAGGCTCCCCCACCCCGTCCCCTGCCCGATCTCACCACCTTCAAGCCCGATGAACTCGCCCGCGAATTGGGAGATGACAATCTGACCGTAAGAACTCTGGCGACGAATTGGATTGTCGATGCCGTTCAGGCGGCGCCTGCTGCCGAACGTCCGCTCAAGAGATCCGTTGCCGTGTCTGTCGTGCGGGCTGCGATGAGCGACGAAAAGGCGAGCGAAGAATTGCGAGCACACGGTCTGTGGGTGCTGGAACGTCTGCAAGGATTGAACGGCGAGGATGTCGCCCGCCTCGCGGCCGATTCCTCCGCGCTCGTACGGACGCATCTGACGCGAGCGATGGCCGAGCGACCGAAGTGGGGCGATGCCGATTATTCATTGATACGCGGGTTCCTGAAGGACGACAATGCGATTGTTCGGCGAGTCGCAGCCGATGCACTTGGTCGCCATCCTCAGGTGGCCAACATCGCCGCACTCTTCCAAT
>CBIHQO010000248.1:0-8361 GCA_966211735.1 uncultured Schlesneria sp. | reverse complement strand
GAGAACGTGCCCCCCCGACAGCCACCCTCAACAGGAGTACTCACAATGTCTACTGAGACACAACAAGTATTGACTCCGAAGATGATCGGCCAGTTGCAGGAATTGATTCAGGTTAACATCGATAGCCGCGACGGCTTTCGCCATGCCTCGGAAGTAACCGACGACCTTACGCTGCAGAGCGCTTTTGAGCAGATCGCGATCGATCGCGACGCTCAAGCAGACGAATTAGCAAGATTTGTCGCTTGGAGCGGCGAATTTCCGCGACGTGAGGGATCGATTGCCGCTGCTGTGCATCGGGCTTGGATGACGATCCGCGAGTCGCTTTCCACGGATGACCGCTTTGCAGTTCTTTGCGAGGCGGAAAGAGGTGAGGATTCGATCAAAGCCGCTTATGAAAAGGCACTAGAAAGTTTCGCCAGCAGCACCGTTAGCAACGTATTGCTGCGCCAATATTCCGCGGTCAAGTTCTCCCATGATCGCATTCGTGATTTGCGTGATTCCTGTGCCGGATAAAGCGGGATTGGCCCCGGATAGTAATGCCGGCGTCACGTGTTGATGCCGGCATTACTATCTTGAGTTCGGTCGTTGTGGCTGCCAGCGACACCGTGGATACAACAGGCCGCCCCTAATGCCTCTTGAAGTATTGAACCTCTCGTTCATGCTTTTCGGCTGCAGTTCGACTGCCGAACGTTCCCAAGTTTCGGCGACGGCCTGTCTTCTCATCCACCTTGCGCGAGTACAATCGGTATTGGCCATTTGCCAGTTTGCGAATCACGATTCCTCCATTCTGCAGAAGTGTTGCGTTTTAAAGAGTCGGAATTCGTCACCTCGTACGCAAACGACAATTCGCATCTCGCGTGCCAACTCGACGATTGCGCTGGCACAGGAAATCATTTGACCAAGGTGCAATACAACTGACCGATATGCGCCTTCAAAGCGGAGCAAGTAGTCCCCGTTAGGCCAAACAGTACCTCAATCGAGCCGCGGCACAAAAGATGCTTGCCCCTATCACTGCGGGCTGAGCACCTAATTCGGAGAAGACAATG
This sequence comes from uncultured Schlesneria sp., assembly GCA_966211735.1. GTDB lineage: Bacteria > Planctomycetota > Planctomycetia > Planctomycetales > Planctomycetaceae > Schlesneria. The sequence goes on along the minus strand of CBIHQO010000248.1, from coordinate 7,315 downwards.
CTGACAACCATGCTTTGGCTGGCCGGGATCTCGCTCGCTTCGGGCTTAATTATTGTGTTTGCCAGACAGATATCGCGCCGTGGGGAGCTCTGCATGGTGGATTCGCCACGATCCTATGCTGGTTGCAACCATCGCCACGAACTGGCAGCCGAAGAGCTCATTGATGAAGCCAGCGAGGAATCATTTCCCGCCAGCGATCCACCCGCGCGCACTCCCGTCGTTGGAGTCGGACGCCGCGACTAAGTGGCTTGCATCCGCGAGAGGAACAACACAGATGACGCGACTGTTTGTCGGTGGGCTGTTGGTGAGCTCGATAGTAATCGCGGGGTGCAGTGCCAGTTCGCCAGGCGGCCCGGGGATAGCGGCCACTCCAAATTCCACGGGCGTGGCGAACACTACGATTTCGACTTCGAAGCCAATGTTAGGTGAGGTTGAGAAATCATTCCGCCTGAGTGGACCGGCGGTTTCAACCCATATTGAACAGGGCGCGACTGCTTCGGCCAAGGTGACGATCGCCAGAGGGAAAAATTTCCAGGATGACGTACGATTGAAATTCGCCGCACTACCTGCCGGCGTAACCGTGGAGACGACGAATCCGCTGATCAGCCACAGCGACAGTGATACCACGGTTGGGTTTCGAGCAACCTCAGAGGCACTTCCAGGAACGTACACCCTCACTGTCATCGGTGAGCCGACATCCGGTCCCGATGCAAAAAGCGATTTTCAAATCACCGTCGACAAGCGCTAGTACTCTGTCAGAACTTGATGCGGTGTAGCCAATCGCGCCAAGAGATTGGGCCTTCCTGATTCAATTTCTGATTCGGGTTCTAACAGCAGTCTTGCCATTATTTTCTTGCTGCCACTCGTGAGATCACAGCCGTCAACAATTCGAGGCTGGTCGGCTTCACGAGATGCTCCGTGAAGCCCGCCTGAATACTGCGTTGACGATCCTCTTCCTGACCAAATCCCGTCAATGCGACCAGCGTCAACGATTGCAGCCGAGGATTCTTGCGTAATTCGCGCGCGACCTCTAACCCATCCATTCCAGGCATCGCAATATCAAGAAAGACGATGTCAAAGTTGCCCTCGCTGATTTTGGTGATCGCACTTCGCCCATCGAAAATGGCTTCGGCCTTCTGGCCGACGGCCTTCAGCATCAGCACGAGAGTCTTGGCAGAGGCCTGGATGTCATCCACGACCAGGACACTCAGTTCTGGAAGTGGAGCGGATTCGACGAGTTGGAGTGGAGTTTTCATTGCCGGTGTCGACGGTTCGGCGGACAACGGGAGTTTGATTGTGAATTCCGATCCCTGACCTGCGCCACCGCTTTCGGCAAAAACGCTCCCACCGTGGAGTTCGATCAACGTGCGGACGAGTGTCAGGCCAATCCCCAGGCCCCCATGCGACCGATCTAACGTCTGCTCGACTTGCATGAACAGGTCAAAGACTTTGTTCACCATGTTGGCGGGAATGCCAGCACCATTGTCGCGAACGCGGAATAAGACGCAATTATTTTCCTTCTCGACGATCAAGTCGATTCTTCCATGGGGACTGGTGTACTTGGCCGCAGTATGCAACAAGTTCGTCAGCGATTGCGCAAGCCGCGCGGCGTCGACATTCAGCCAGATGTCCTCATCGGGCTGCTTCAAAGTGAGCTGGTGCTGACGCTCATTGACCATGGGTTGCACAGCCTCGATCGCGACGGAGACAATCGATTTGGCCGACGTCCAATCACGCCGCAGCAGGATTCGCCCTTGAGTGATTCGCGCCAGGTCCAGCAGGTCGTCGATCAGGCGAGTCATCTGCCGGATCTGCCGGTGCATGATCGCCAGGAGATCCGACGCTTTCGATGGGTCAAGCCGCATGCTACTGAAGACTTGAACAGCGTTACTGAGCGGTGCCAGTGGATTGCGAAGTTCGTGGGCAAGCACCGCCAGGAACTGATCCTTGCGACGATGTTCTTCTCGCAACGATTCTTCAGCCAGCTTTTGATCGTGAATATCGGTATTCGTTCCCAACCAGGTCACAACCTGCGTGTCGGGTGCATAAATGGGCAGGGCCCTCGTGAGATGCCAGCGATATTCGCCAGACTCCTTTCGCAATCGAACTTCGATCTCAAACATCTTCCCCGACGCGACAGACTGACGCCACTCCCTCAGATGTGGTTCGACATCGTCTGGATGGATCACGTCGAGCCACCCCCATCCTGTCAATTCTTCCTTGGGACGACCGGCGTAGGCAATCAGCGTCTGGTTCAGATAGTCAAGTTGACCATCTGGTCGAGCCGTCCACACTTTCTGTGGCATGCATTCGGAAAGGACTCGAAAACGCGATTCGCTTTCTCGATAAGCCGCTTCGGTCCGTCGGCTCTGAGTCAGATCCATAACATACACGACGATCCGATCCTGCTGATCTGATAACCGAGCGGCAGAAACCAAGACTGGTACCTCTTGCCCGCTGGAATTTCGATAAGTCCTTTCAAATGGCTTGCAGACGCCTGTCTCGGCCAGTTCGATTTGAGCACTCTCGTTAAGAGGGCTTTGCCCAACAGGCACGCCTCCCCATGACAGAGACGATTCACCCAACTCGCCGCGTTGATAACCGATCAGATCGAGATAGGCATCATTGGCTTCTTCGAGAAATCCAGCGCCGTTGCCGACGGCGATTCCGATCAATGGCGTTTCGAATATCCGACGGAAGCGGTGCTCGCGATCCTTCGCTGCCCGTTGAAGTTCACGCCGCTGAGTACAATCGCGGAAGACCAGCACAATACCGGTGATCACGCCACCTTCATCTCGAATGGGTGCCGCGCTATGCTCAATGGGGATCTCTGTCGCGTCTGGCCTCAGCAGAATCAAGTCGTCGACAGACGCGACGACTTCACCGGTCTGAAGTGCCTTCGCTAAAGAGGCCGTGGCGGCGGCTCTGGTCGACCTGTGAACGACGGGGAACACGTCTGGAAGCGATCGGCCGACGAGTTCGCCTGACTGCCCGAGTAACTGTTTGGCAACGGAATTGACTAATGTCACGCGCGCCGCGGCATCTGTGACAATCACCGCATCGCCGATGCTGGTTAATGTCATCAGCAAGTTCTGGCGTTCTTCTTTCGCTCGTGCTTCGGCATACCGACGTTTCTCGAGTTCACGCTCGATAAAGAACCAAGCCGCGGCCGTCACCATGACTGCCATGCTGACGGCAGTCACGTTGGCAGTGAGTGCTGCCACACGCTTTTTCTCCGCCGCTCCAGTGCGTTCCACAATCCGCTTGTTTTCTTCCACACGAATTTCGTTCAGAATCCCACGAACTCGTTCCATTTCTTCGCGGCCGCTCCCGGATGCGATTAGTTGGCGTCCCGCTTCCATCCCCTCTTCTTGACGAGCCTCAACAATGGAATGCAATAGGGCCACTCGTGTCAGAGCGTGACGACTAAACTCCTTGAAGTGTTGCGAATGAGTGGAGAGATTCGTTGAGTCGTTTAATTTCTCCGTCAGGGCAGGGACATTGGCCGACGAGCGTTGATATGCCGTCAGAAACACCTGGTCCCCCGTGATCACAAAGGCTCGCGCATTCGATTCTGCGTCCTTCAATTCTGAAAACACGGTCTCCACTTGAAGCAATGCTTCCTGCGACCGGGCAATGCTGGCTTGAATCTGGTGCTGTGAAGTCGTGCTTCGATAGACCACGACCCAGTTCCCTATCAAGCCGGACAAAACCAAACCCAAGTTGGCAGTGGACCGCGGATTAAAACGCCGAGCCGGCACGTACATCGTCCTCCCTTTCCGGGCGCCATTGTTTACAACAATCGCGCAACGAGCTTTCCGCGGATCGCAGATACACATTCACAAACGGTGACTTGTTTCACGGGTTTCTAGTCCCTGATCTCCAGAGTAGCAAACCAGTAATGGCAAATATTTAACCACATCGCTTCCGAGGCGGATTGTGATCCGAATAACATCATGTTTCCAAGCAAAACTACGTACGAATGGACAAGAATTCGCCGAAAGATCTCGCTATCATTGGGAGTGGAGTTCAGATCGGAGATCTGCTTGCAAATCAACCAGTCGTGTCACGGCACCACTGGCCCATTTTTATCGCGTCACGAAAGTATTCAGATGGCATTGGTCGTAGTCGTCGATGATGACCGCAGCATTCGGCACATGGTAAGCCAATCGCTCGAAAAAATTCATCTTCGCGTCGAGACCGCTGCAACTGCCGATGAAGGGTTGCAACTCGTCACGCGGACGCAGCCTGACGTCGTGTTGCTGGATATCATGATGCCAGGGCGATCTGGCTTAGATGTTTTGCGGGACATCCAAGCAATCGATCGACGCTTGCCCGTGATCTTCATCACAGCAGATAGTGGTACCAGCACGGCGATCGAAGCCATGCAGTTAGGAGCATACGACTATGTTTCCAAGCCGCTGGATCTACCGTCGCTGAATCGCCTCGTACAAGCCGCAGTCGACGCACGTCGATTGATGAGCACTCCCGTGGCCCTGGCGGCGGATCCGGTCTCAGACCAGGCCGGCAAAGTCTTTGTTGGCCGCAGTCCGCAGATTCTGGATGTTCTGAAGGCAATCGGTCGCGTGGCCGCTCAGGATGTTCCCGTCCTGATTCGTGGCGAAAGCGGTACCGGCAAAGAACTGGCGGCGCAGGCCATCTATCAGCATAGCCATCGTCGCGATCGACCGTTTATGGCGATCAACTGCGCGGCACTTCCAGACACCCTGCTGGAAAGTGAACTGTTCGGCCACGAGAAAGGGGCATTCACGGGTGCAGATCGTCGCCGGATCGGAAAGTTCGAGCAATGCCACGGGGGAACCATCTTCCTCGACGAAGTGGGCGACATGGCCCCCGTCGTCCAGGGAAAGGTGCTGCGGCTGTTGCAAGATCAACGCTTTGAACGAGTCGGCGGAAACGAAACGATTGGCACCGATGTTCGCGTCATCGCCGCTACGAATCGTCCCCTCGAAGAGATGGTGGAGTCAAAGACCTTTCGTGCGGACTTGCTCTATCGGCTGAACGGGGTCACCATTTTTATTCCCCCGCTGCGCGATCGACGCGAGGATATTCAGCCGCTGCTCAAGCACTTCCTGATGCGATCACAGCAAGCACTCAGCAAGCTTCACATCGAAGGATTGTCGCCGCAAAGCCTGGAACTGCTGACCAACTATTCCTGGCCCGGAAATATTCGTGAAATGTACAGCGTCGTTCAACAAGCGGTGTTGAATGCAATCGGCCCGATCATTATTCCAGAGTTTCTGCCGCGTCAGATCACTGACGCTCATCCCGTGACCGCGGCGCCAGCTCCGGTAACGAAGGAAGAGCCGTCGGATACGATTGAGACGCACTCACTGCCGACTGCTCAAAACAGTTCGTTGGATGATCTGAGTGCGTTTATCGATAGCGAATTGCGATCGAAGACGACCGATCTTTACGCCGCAGTCGTTGATCGAGTTGAGAGATATTTGATCACGCGTGTGTTGCAAGAGACGAACGGCAACCAAAGCCGTACCGCTGAAATTCTTGGTGTCACTCGCGCAAAAATTCGTGACCGCATCGCCACGTTTAATATCTCGATGGAACACAAAGTGCGGATGGATAACGGGGCCGAAAACTGATCCGCCGTTCCCGACATCGACGTGTTTGCGTCAAAAAGTGAGGACGCATGAACCCTGCAGTTCCCGTTACAAATCCTGCCGTCGCATTGCAGCGTTTAGGTAATGATCAAAGTTTATTGACTGCGTTGACTGGCTACTTCCTGGAGGATGCCCCAGGACTTATGGGGCAACTTCGCGCCGCCAACGAAAGTGGCTCAATTGAAGAGGTGGTCCAAACGGCTCATGGGCTGAAGGGATTGGCCGCCACTTTCGAGGCGATTCCATTCGTCCAAATCGCAGCCGATATCGAAGCTCATGCAAAAGCGGGCGATCGCAATGCGATAACCAGCTTGCTGCCGCCGCTGCAACGAGAGTTCGAGCGGCTTGTCGCTGTGCTGGAAGCCTCGACAAAGTTGTCAACTCCGACTTCCTGAACCTCCCGGTCAAGCAGAGCGGGGCGGTGCCGTGCTGGACAACCGAATCAAATCACGATCAGCGACTAAGGACTGATGTCGCTTCGGTCAGACACCTGTTGAAGCGCCGCCACGCTCCAGCGATCCGACTGCAGCACGGACTGGAGCGCACTGAATTCTACGGGTTTCACGAAATGCATATCGAATCCGGCCTGTCGAGACCGTGATTCGTCCATCGGTTGCCCATACCCACTGATCGCAATGAGTAGAGCGTTGCGGGTGGCATCGTCCCCGCGTAGTCGCTCCGCCACGGCATAGCCGTCCAGACCAGGCAACCCGATATCAAGCATGATGATCGCGGGCTTAAATGCCTTCGCAACGGTCACTGCGGATAATCCGTCGTATGCCACTTGAACGGGATGGCCGTTCAATCGCACCAAAGTTGCGAGCGTATCGGCCGCATCAGAATTGTCATCGACAATTAGGATCCTGGGGCGATGATGATCCTCCGACTCCCGCACAAAACCGGCAGAGGGCTCGGTGGCGATCCCGGGGCTGGCACAAGTTGGAAGTATGACAGTGAAGCAGGCCCCGCGTCCTGAACCGTCACTTTCAGCCGCCACGCTACCGCCGTGCATCTCGACCAATCTCTGGACGAGTGTGAGTCCGATTCCCAAACCTCCGGACGATCGGTCCAACGTTCGTTCGACCTGTGTGAAAAGTTCAAACACCGACCGTAGCATATCTCGGGGGATTCCAATTCCGTTATCGCGAACAGCGATCTGGACATCTGCACCTTCGTTGCGCACCGCCAATTGAATCCGACCACCGTTGTCCGTGTACTTGGCAGCGTTGTTCAATAGATTCGTGACAACTTGTGTCAGCCTGGTCTGGTCGCCTTCGATCCAGATCGGATTCGCAGGAATCAGGATCGACAACTCATGATTACGACTGTCGATCAGTGGTTGACTCGCTTCGATCGCGTGGTTCACGACGCGCGTGATGTCCATCACCTGACGCTTCAATCGAATCTTGCCACTGGTAATCCGGGAAACATCCAACAGATCGTCAATCAGTCGAACCATTTGATTGACTTGCCGATCGATGACGTCGGTAGTCCATTTCATGTCGGCATCGTCGTCGCTCGTATTCAGCTTCAGCAGTTGGGCCGCATTGCAAATGGGAGCCAACGGGTTGCGCAATTCATGCGCCAGCATCGACAGAAAATCGATCTTCTGACGATCCGCCCGCAGCAGTTCTTCGTGAAGCAGGGCGTTATCTAAGGCGATCGCCCCGCGAGAG
>CBIHQO010000247.1:0-8376 GCA_966211735.1 uncultured Schlesneria sp. | reverse complement strand
AGGTCGCCGATCTGCAGCGTCAGGACAGCGCAGGGGGGCCGTTGCCAGAGTTCTCAATGAATCTCGCGTCCCGTCGCTATCGAGTGGCCCGGTTGCCGATTCGGACGGTCCCGCCGCAATCGGAAGGGCGGTCGCTGTATGCACTTTACCCCGAAGAGCATTGGGATCGAGTCGCCCGGCGGGCCGCTTGGCCGCCGCTGGTCGCCGGGTTCGTCGCGGCGCTGGTCGCCGTCGGCCTGACGACATTCCTGGCGCGTCGCTTCACCAGTCGCGTCCGCCAACTCAGCGAGCAGGCCTCGGCGATTGCCGCGGGCCAGTTCACCTCCAGATCATTGCCCGCAACCGACGACGAACTGCTCGACCTCGCCACAGCTCTCAATCGGATGGCCGAACAGTTGGGTCGCTATGAAGAGCAGGTGCGTCGCAGCGAACGACTGCGAACGCTGGGACAGATCGGGGCCGGGATCGCGCATCAGCTCCGAAATTCGGCAACGGGCGCGTTGATGGCGCTTGAGTTTCATCAGGCGGATCTGGACGCGTCGACAGATCGCGAATCGTTGGACGTCGCGCTGCGACAACTCCGGCTCATGGAAACGTCGCTGAAGCGGTTCCTGCATCTGGGACGGGGCGATCAACTCCCCAAACAGGAAGTGTCGTTACGAGCACTGGTCGAAGAAATCCTGCCACTGATCGGCCCCGCCTGTCAGCACGCCAACATCGGGCTCGACTGGCAGCGACCCGCAGCCGAGATCGTCGTCACGGGCGAACCCGATTCGCTGCGACAGTTGCTGTTGAACCTGCTCGTCAACGCGATCGAAGCGGCGACACGAGCCGACGGGGGCGCGGGAGTTGTTCGCGTGGAACTGGATCGAACACCCATGGGAACGTCTCTACGAGTCCTCGACAGCGGCCCCGGCCCGACCGAGGCCATGTCGCAACGACTGTTCGAACCATTCGCCACCAGCAAACCCGACGGCACCGGCCTGGGACTGTCGGTCGCTCGCGAAATCGCGACGGCGCACGGCGCAGAACTAACTTGGCAACGCATCGCCGAAACGACCTGTTTCGAACTGCTGTTTCCTAAGTCATAGCAGGCAGTAGGTAGTGCTTTGGGTGCCAGTCTCTGCCGTCCCGCTGGGACGGAAAAACACTGCCAAGTCGTCATATGCGATCGCGGCCCGTCGCATGAATTCGGGGGCTGCTTTCATCACAACCGCGATCCATCGAACTGGAGCCCTGTTACCGCAGTCGCTACGATCGACATGAATGCAGTCGAACATCAACTCGCGCGGAAGGTTGTCGCAATGGAATCCGGGGGACAACGCCTCCGCTGGCGTAAGCGTCTGCTCTTCAACCTGGTGCTGGTGATCGGGATCTGGGGCTTCATCGAAACTTTCTCGTACGTTGCAGTGCAGCTCTTGCTGGGGTCGTCTGAACAGTTGGTGAAGCAGCAGCAGGCGGCCGCTGCGGAAAATCCGTTTCAGCCAGGTGGGCAATTTGCCGCGCCGGGCGTGATTCATCCCTACATCGGTATGGTGATGCAGCCGCGGCCCGATCAGAAGCTGACCTATGACGACAAGTACCGCGTTACAGAATTTGGCTTCATCGACGACAGCCTGCCGATTCACAAACGCTCACCTGACAAAGTGATTATCGCGATCCTGGGGGGCTCGGTGGCCAGGCAACTTGGCATGAATGCCACTCAAGTCATCGCCGACGAACTGTCGCAGTCCCCCGAGTTCGCCGGGAAGAAGTTTGAGTTCGTACGGTTGGGAAGCAACGGGTACAAGCAGCCTCAACAACTGATGACCATGAACTTTCTGACGGTGCTGGGTGCCGAGTTTGATATCGTGATCAACCTGGATGGTTTTAACGAGGCCGCGTTGCCCGAAGTTGATAACATCCCCTTTGGAGTCAACGCCGCGTACCCTCGCGACTGGGGCAAGCTGATTGCGGGGACAGCCAGTCCCGAGTTTGTTCGCATGGGGGGCTATGTGACCTACCTGCGACTACAGCAGCGCGATGATGCGCGGTGGTTCGGGAAGGCTCCGTGGAAGTATTCGCCGACAGTGTTGTTGGTGTGGGGGATCCGCAAGAATCGCTCGGATCAGCTCATTCGAACCCAGACCACAATGATGTCCCGCTATAGCGAGACTGAGCGAACTTATTGCGGGTCGGGTCCGCCTGAACACTTCGAATCGCCTGCCGATATGTACAACCACTGCATCGACATCTGGAGCCGCTCGTCGCTGTTGCTGAATCAGTTGTGCCTCAGTCGAGGGATCCGGTACTACCACTTCCTGCAGCCGAACCAGTATCTATCCGGCTCAAAACCGATCGGCCCTGCAGAGGCGAAAACGGCCGTCGATGAAACCAGTCAACACCGTATCAGTGTCCGCACTTGTTTCCCATTGATGCAGGCTCGCAGTGCCGACCTGATTGCGGCCGGCGTCGCCTTCACAGACTTAACGCGAGTTTTCGCCGATCATCCCGAGCCAATCTACAACGACACCTGCTGTCATGTAGTACCGGCCGGAGATGAGATCATGGCGAAAGCGATCGCGGCCCGAATCAAAAAATCGAGTCGCTGACGAGGCTTCATCCACTCTGACTGACCGAGCGTCACGACGAACATCCTGACAAAGAACGACGATGCCGCGAATTGCGATTGAATCACTGGACGATCCCCGAGTGCAGATGTATCGACATCTGAAGTCGAGCAACCTGTTGCGCGACGGAAGGTTGTTCATCGCCGAAGGAACAAAGCTGGTCGAACGACTGTTGGCGAGTGACTATCAGACCGAATCTGTCCTGATCGCCGAGAAGCGTGAGGCGGAATGGGGGCCGAAAATTCCGCCCGAAATCCCGCTGTATGTCATCCCGCAAGAGATCGGTGAACAACTGACGGGATTCAACTTTCATGTCGGAGTGCTGGCATGCGGCATTCGTCAGCCAGTTCGCACGATCGATGAAGTCGTCCCGCGACAGGCTGAACGACTGACGGTGGCCATCTGCCCGAACTGCGACAACCCCGAAAACCTGGGGACCATCATTCGGATCGGCAGCGCGTTCGGAATCGATGCATTGCTACTGGGTCGAAGCTGCTGTGATCCGTTCTCTCGGCGCGTACTGCGAGTCTCCATGGGAACCGCATTCCGGTTGCCGATTGTGGAGTCTGCAGACCTGCAGCGCGACGTGCTGCGGCTGCGCGAGGAATGGAGCCTGGAATTGATCGCGACCGTGCTGGATGACAACGCCAGCCCACTTTCAAGCGCCGATCGTAGTTCGCATGTGGGTCTGCTGTTTGGCAATGAAGCCGACGGACTCGACGAGCAATGGCAGTCGATCTGTCAGCGGCGACTGACGATCCCCATGCGTCGCGGGACCGATTCGCTGAACGTGGCCATCGCGGCGGGGATCTTTCTGCATCACTTCAGTAGTTGAGGCTATGATGAGCTCTCACTGGGGACAACTTCGATGAAGCTGCGGTTACTGACTGGCTACGATGTGCGGCGATGCCTGCAGATGCCGCATGCAATCGACCTGATGGCCGATGCGTTCGCGGCGTTGTCGTCAGGGCAGGTGAGCGTCCCACCGCGCACGAAGATCGCCAGCGATGCTGGAACCATGCTGTACAAGCCGGCATTGTCGTCGCCGTCGGGTATCTATGTCGTCAAAGCGGTGTCAGTGTTTCCGGGCAATACCGCACGACAACTTCCGGTGACGACCGGATTGCTGCTCGTGAACGATGCGTCGACAGGGATGCCACTGGCATTGATGGATGCCGAGTATCTGACAGCGCTGCGAACAGGGGCGGCATCGGGGTTGGCCTGTCGGTTGCTCGCGAATCTCCACGTCACAAAGGCGGCGTTGTTCGGAGCGGGTGGGCAGGCAGGTCAACAGTTGGCAGCGATGCGCGCGACGCTGCCGCTGGAAGTGGTCTACGTGTTCAGTCGCAGTACCACATCCGCTGAGCGCTTTTGTCGCGAGCAAGCCGCGAATGCCGGCCAGTGCCGGTTGATCCCAAACCCCGACAGAAGCGAATTGAAGAACTGCGGTGTGATATGCACCGCCACAACCAGCCAGAATCCGGTCTTCAGCGATGACGAACTTGCCCCCGGCGTCCACATCAACGGCGTCGGTTCTTTTGCACCGACGATGGCAGAGGTTCCGGCAGCGACAGTCTGTCGAGCCACTGTGATTGTCGATCAGCGCGAAGCGTGCCTCGACGAAGCGGGAGACCTGCGGCAACCGATCGAGCAGGGACTGCTGCCCGCGGACTTTCGTCCTGCCGAACTGGGCGAGGTAGTCCTGGGGACTTCAACAGGTCGGACTTCGCCGGAAGGTGTGACATTTTTCAAGTCGGTCGGCAATGCCGTTCAAGATCTTTATTGCGCGACAGCAATCCTGCAGCATGCTGAACAAAATGAGGTTGGGACTATGATTGATCTCTGAGGGCCGGAAAACGACTCCCGCATCAGCCACTCTTCACCTCTGCCTTGCGTCGTTTTCACAATCCACCTTTAATTGCCCGCCCGTGATGTGCCTCAGTTGATGGTTCAGGAGTTTGTTTGCGATGGGAATCTTGGTCGCCGCTGCGATAGCCACCCTTGCGTCACTGTTGACGTTGGGCGGTTTGATCGTGTGGCGATCTGCTCGGGAAGAACGCTGGACCCTGATCTTGCTCTGTGCGTCGCAGCTTCCGCTCAGCCCGGCCCTGCATTATGGCCTGCGTCTACCACTCGATACCTGGCTGGAATATGCGACGGACTCGAGCACTCGTCAGGTTGTGACGTTCGGGATGCGACCGTTCCTGGAAGAGGTCGTCAAACTCTGGCCGCTGCTGCTGCCGTACGTCTGGCGGACGACGACATCGCAAACGAAACTGTGGCGAGCGATGGCGATTGGACTGGGGTTTGGGATCGGAGAAATGTGGCTGCTGGCGGCAATCACTTATGTCAGCGATCCGGTCGTGGCCAATGACAGTCTGATCAATCTGACGGGGTTTATTAACGAACGAGCAATGGTCTGCGTGATTCACGGCACGTTGACCCTGATCGCGCTGCAACGATTCGGGACCGGAATTGTCCTGGCGATTACACTCCATCTGGCAGGGAATCTTCCGTTCTATTTACGGGAAGTCTCCGCGTTTGGTATTCCGGCCGAGGGTTGGTCGCGGTTCGTGCGGGTGTGGGTGGTCTGGTATTTCACGGTGATGGCCGCATTGCCATGGATGATGACCGGTGGCGATTTTCACCTCATCTGGCTGTTGTTCGGCGATGTCACCTGCCCCTTCTGTGGGCTGGTCTATCCCCGTGCCACGCTAACCTGGGGTCTTCGCGTGGTCCATAACGACCATTGCCCGCGATGCAACGCGAAGAATCCCCGATGAGGGAGCCCTGACAGGCCCCCTGCAACATTACAATCAGATCAACCGGCACAGTAGGGGCCAGTGTAAGCGTGGGGTTCCGGAGCAACCATCAACTTCGTGGCTTCCAGCTCCATCCGGCGAGCGTGCGACAGGGCGATCCAGGCGACTCGTGCCATGTAACAGACGACACCAACAGCCAGAACACCGACGGCCATGAACTCCAGCTCAAGACCAGGAGCATTGAAAAGGCCATTTACTGAATTGAGTGGCTCTGAAAACATACGATCCTTTGCAAACGGAATTGCGATTCACAAGGTCTGCCGAACTTCGGCGACCGGCTGATATCGCATTTCGTATGCCGAGTCGTTTTCATCGATTTCGATTCGATCACTTACAAAATACGATTTGACGAGGATGCTATGGAGTTGCATCCCTCTGATCGATATCGGAAACCCGAATCCTTACGAACTTTCAATTTTTCTACTCCAATTACGCAGACGAACGTTAGCCCGCAGGAGTCGGGGTGTGGCAAGTATTGTGGAAATGGCAGGCAGTTCCGGTGTAATTCTTGGCAAACGTCTGCGGCAGTCTTCATCAGGAAGCGGACATCAATAACGTCACAAATCAGACTGTCCGAAGACTATCATCAATGTCAGCAAATAGTGATCGCGACTTCTGTTATGATGTTATATGTTGCACCTTATCATCATTATCGATGGTGTTTGACCGAACCCGCGAGTCGGAGGCAATTTCTTAAGGCCATTTCTTCAGCCTGACCAATTCGCAAGAATCATCGGAAGGATCGCGGCACCGTGTTTGCGGTTCTCCGAAGAATCGCGGTGTGATCGATTTGATGCGATGGCCGAATCATCACGACCTGCCTGAGATCCCACTGAGATCATGTCTATGAGTCCGATGGCTTCCGCCGCTGCCGATGTCTCCGCGAAGAGCGCATCTTCCGGTGATGAGGCCGTCCTCTCCAGGCTGAAAGCGATGATTGAAAAGGCGGGATCGCTATTGCCCGCACAGGGGCCTTTGAGCGGCTTCGCTTTTCTCAATCCGCTGCAGGGATTGGAAGATCTTCCCTTTGAAGAGGGAATGATGAAGGGATCGCGACTATTTGGTTGTCGTCCCTATCTGTCCGAAGACTTCTATCGCGATCGTTTGGCGAGTGGTCGAATTGTCCTGGATGATCTGCGCGCAGTGTTGCAGGCCGAGCTTGGTGAATCGGCGGCGACTGCCGTCATCCCTGCGGGGACGCGGTTCGATGTTCGGCTGGCGATGCTGCAGTACCCATTGCGGACCGCTCCGCGCGAGGAACTGCGCTGGTTCATCGCCGAGACCAACGCCCTGGCTCGTTTCAGTGATGAGACTCCCGTCACTGTTCGCAAGCGGTTCCTGGAATCGACTCGGCACTGGGTGATGCGCGAGATCCTGAGCCGCGGAGTGGACGATCCTGCCAACGAAGGTTCCAGCGTTCCGCCAACTGTCCACGAAATAGTCTCGAGCCTGGTCGAACGATTCGGTGAGAACTCGATCGAGACCTGGGACGAGAGCACCTGGGAATCCTTTACGCTGCAGTTGCTGTGGCGTGTTTGCCGCGGTGGCGTGGAGCGAGTCGAAATTCGATCGACAACCACTTCGGCTCAGGCACGACATCGTGACCTGTTGTTGGAAGTGACCGGGGAAGACAGCGATCAGCTGGTGCATCCGATCTTAATTCGATTCTGCGCCTCGTTCACTGATCAAGGAATTTCCGATTGGGCGCTGCCTGATCGCGAGCAAGGTTTGTTCCTCTCTTTCTGCACGCTGTATCAGTCACACGCTGCATTGCCCGCGCGGTGGATGCGGCCGCTGGCCAGGCAATTGGCTGGTCTGCGCAGCGCGCAGATCACGCCACTGGAATCGATTCGACAATCACTGGACGATTTAGGCGTCCCCGAAGAAGAGTGGAGCGACTTCATTGAGATGACCGCCGTCACTTTGCGAGGCTGGGCGGGGATGCTGTGGCAGATGGAAGTTCGTGAAGATCGCGTTCCGCGGCCGACGCCGCGCGGAAGCCTGATCGAGTTCGTCGCGGTCCGATTGCTGTTGGAACGAGCAGCGTTGCGTTATCTGGCGAAGCGCCAGGCTCTTCCCGTTGGTGACACCCTGGTCGATCTGCGAACCATCTTGCTTGACCGGGCCTCACGACGAGCGACATCGTCGATCGAACAGCGAACCTTCTTCGTGTTTCAGCTCGCGCAAGTGATGGGCTGGAATCCAAGAGAACTCGATGCGATGTCGTCCCGCGCGTGGGCCGAGTTGATCGGTGAAGTCGAGAGCTTTCCGCCGCTGGCCCGTCGCCGCGCTTTTCAGCTGGCATTCGAACATCGTCTGGTCGTCAAGGCGCTCGATGCGATCGCCATCAAGAATCGGCGTGTGCCAGAATCCGCCGTGCCAGCTCGATTCCAGTCCGTCTACTGCCTTGATGCACGTGAAGAATCGTTCCGCAGGCACCTGGAAGAACAATCGCCCGCGATCGAGACGTTTGGGGCGGCCGGGTTCTTCGGTGTGGCGATGTACTTTCGCGGCATCGCCGATGCCCACTACGCGGCCCAATGTCCCATTGTGATCCGTCCGCAACACTGGGTCGTCGAAGACATGGTGTATCCGTTCGAGCAGACGCATCAGTTCAGGGCTCGCTCGCGTCGCGCCCTGGGGATCGCGATCCATCAGATCCACCTCGACAGCCGCAGCTTCGCACCAGGGGCGGTGCTATCCGCCGGCCTGGGGACACTGGCTTCGATTCCGCTGGTGATGCGCGTGTTGTTCCCCAAGTTCACGGCGCGAGTCCGCCGCACGTTCGGCAGTATCGTGGCGCCCTCGCTGATGACCCGGCTGCGACTCGAACGTAAACTTCCCGCCGCAGGGCCGAATCCTGGTGAAGTCGGCTATACGATCGAAGAGATGGCCGATCTTGGCGAGCGGATCGCGGGTGATGACGGCTTTCGGCACCAGATCGG
>CBIHQO010000246.1:0-8385 GCA_966211735.1 uncultured Schlesneria sp. | reverse complement strand
CGGTCTTGACGAAGCAGGATCGCGAGTTTCAGAAAGAACTGCTATTCCGTACCCCTCGCGGATCGCAAGTAGGCATCGTCGATAAATCCGATCGTCGATTAACGGGGACGCTACTGAGTGCGAATCGGGACAACATCAAACTGATGAACTGCATCGCGAAGGAAATCGTCGATGGACCAAATGGAAAGATGCAGAAGACCAGCCATGTCCCTTTCGAATCGCTGAAGACATCGTCCATCACCGATTTTCTCGTCATCTCTCCGCCGCCAACGAATTTCGATTCGCGCGTAGCAATGGAAGATGGATGCGATTACACGGTGGACTCATTCGTCTTTAAGAGTGGTCGTCGTCAAAGATTGGGAAAACCGCCCGAGATGGAACCTCGAGCAAGCGAGGATCAATGACAACCTTTACACGGTCAAAGTGGATTCTGTTTCGGTGTGAGTGGTGCGTCTTTGAAAGCCGCAGCATTGCATATCGGCCTACTCCTTCTCGTCTTCCTCTTCGGCCTGCGGTGCTTCGATCAACTTTTGATTCGATTTGAATCCGATGGGCAGGACGCCGGCTCTGCGAGCTGCCGAGATGGAGATCATGCTGTAGTTGCCATTCTTCGGGTCACGGAATTCTTTCTCGTGCTTTTTCAGATGCGCCGTCCCGTGGGCGATGGCAGCGGCAAATGTCTTCCAGGAATTCTCGGATTGATCCTCTTCGTCAACGACATCTTCAAGGCCGCCGACTTTCAGGGCTTCTCCTTCGATCAGGCTGCCGATCATCGTCATTTCCAGCGCGGTCAGTTCTTTCCCTTCGGCGTCCAGATAGAACGCGAGGTAACAGTGACCGGGGACATGGACCAGCATCGGTTCGATGTTGATCTTGCGCAGTAGTGACGCAAACAGCGCGCTGCCATCGACGCAGTTTGCCTGGCCGTTATTGATCGATTCATCGAGTAGCCGGATGTGCTGGCTGCCGACAGTGTCTGAGATGGCGGCGCTTTTGGTCACGCTGCTGTAACGGACATCGCGGTTGCTCATCACGTGCCACAGTGCGTAGGCCTGTCGATAGACTTCGGTCGGATCCTTGGCCAGGTATCCCGAGAACGAATCGCCGATGCCGGTGTCCAAGGCTTCGCGCAGGATCTTGTCGACGAACGGATGCTGCTCGTTGACGTATGCGGTGAACATAAACCGAATGCTGGTCCAGACACCATCTTTGACAAGGCTGAAGGGACAATCATTGATCGTGCGCAAGGTCAGGACCTCGGTCTGCTCTTCGACGTCACCGTCGATTTCGACTCGGTATGTCACCGTGATCGGGCCGGTTTGAGCGCGCTTGGTTAACTTGTCGTATTTGTATTTGATCTTGGGGTTCACGAGGTAAGTTTCCCCCGCTTCAGGCAGGGTACAAGTGATCTCGCTCGGCTCCATGATCGCGTCGCACGTAATGGTGACAGTGACTTCCTGATCGTCCTCGTCGGCTTCCAGCGTGACTCCCAGAAGGCCCCGTTTATCGCCCAGCACTTCGACTTCGCTATCGGAACCGTCATCTTCCGGCTCAGGAACTTTCATTGTTGCCGTGGCAACGATGTAAGACGGAAAAAGGTGCCCACTCCACCCTTTGACCGGTTCAAACTCGGCACACGCGGGCTTGCCGGGCATCAGCAGTAAAGCACCCAGCAGCACGAACGTGCCGGCGCTGGTTGGGAATTGAATCGTCATGAATGCAGCCCTGGTCGCGAAAGAAAAATTGTCCCACGCCGAACTCTAACTTCGGTTAGAGAGGGCTCGACATAATTCCGGCGATCTGATGAGTGAATATTGTATGTCCACTCTCGCCGATGTCGGAATAGTTCGCCTTGGCAAACTTTGCGTGCCGGCGCAGCGCAGACTACTCGACCCGATGCGACCTCGAATGGATGAGATCACTGGGGGTGTCGAGCGCGGCCTGCTTGACAACTGGAACCAAAGCTCCGTCGAGCCGGAGCACTCCAAAGGGGGCCTTTTGGAGTGCGGTGGCTGGACACCGCTTTGGATCCTGACACGCAAAGCGTGATTGAGTGCTAATGCACTGGCGATGCTTAACCCACCTGGTCCGAGAAGGTCCGAGACTGCGTCATCGGAGCGCAACTTTGAATGCGGATCGCGCTTCGAGTTGGTGCTTTCGTTTGTGGTGTTATTCGCGATGTTGGCTGCTTGATAACTGGAACCAAAGCTCCGTGGAGCCGGAGCACTCCAAAGGGAGCTAGGCAGCTTCGGACTCGGCGATGCCGATCTCGCGATTGCGGGAGGTCAGCAGATGGATGGCGGCACTCAGGCCGTGCAGGGCCGAATCGAGCTGGCTGGTTTCGTGCAGGACGCGTAGGTTGTTCGAGAGTGAGGACTGCAATTCCACCAGGCGTCCTTCGCCGCGAGCAATCGCATTCAGCGATTGCAGCAACCCGGCGACATCTTCGCGGAACGCGGCCGCACGTTCGATGACCGCCATCATTTGCGCGTTGCTCTTATCCTGCTTCAGGTCCATGATCGCGATGACCTGCCGCAAGCGATCTTCGTGGGTTGACTCATAATTCTGGTGGCTGGCAAACAGGCGTTCGATCACTCCTTCGGCACGAGCCGCTTCCTCTTGCTGGCGTTTGTCGAATCGTTCGAACAGCGTGTCGAAGCTTTGCGACCACAACTGCACCTGTTTTTGCAGCGTCTGTTCCAGCCGGGTCAGCGACTCTTGATTTGCCTGGTCGATGACAGTCAGGAACGGAAGGATATTCGGATCTTTGATCTCGAAGCGATGCAGCAGTTCGCTGTCAACCAGCCGATCGGTCGACGCGACAAAGCTCTGATCGACCCGTTCGCACAGAAAGCTCAGGAACATCATCGTCATGGCGGTGGCCAGGGCGACGCTGGTTGTATTGAAGGCTGTGCCCATGCCGGCGACGATTTCAGGAAGCTTCGACGACATGTCATCGAACGAGAAGCTGCCGATCGCTCCGCCGAAGTGAACCACGGTTCCCAGAAATCCCAGGATCGGGGTCACCGCGATCACGAAGCGGATAACGGTGTACTTGCCGTGCAGTTCCTGATCGGCAAGATCTGCCAGATGACGAATATGCTCGCGATAGTCATCAGCCGAACCCTTGTCGGCCACGAAACTCAAGGCGTGGACAATCCGCTTTCCGGGGTTTGATGCCAAAAGCCACGGCGGGTTCTGCAAGACGCCGTCCAGCAGTTCGCGCGCCTTGCTGGCGGGTTCGCGGCCCGTTCGCGGCGGTAACCATTCATGGCGTGCCGCGAGAAGTTCACGCGGAAACGAGAGCAGCTTGAGCGTGACATCAAACATGCCCCAGAAGAACAGCGTCACGATGACGTATTCCACGGCGTGTTCGGTTGTGTAATGAGCGAGCACAGTTTCCTGCATCGCCGGCTGAAACATGATCACGTAATAGATGATGCTGCTGGCAAGTCCCAGCATCAATGCGGGGTCTGTTTTCAGGAACGAAAGAATATTGCCGCGCCGCTTCATTCGCATCGCCTCTTGAGAGTGACTTGTGATCTGATCGTCAGACCGTCGTCGTCGCCCGTTTTTTAGTCGAAGTTCAAATTCACGTCTATCAGAAAATCGAGAGGCCTACCAGCGGAAGTTTTGGTCGTGCCGGAAGCGAATCGGCGAACGCGACGGACTTGGCAAAAGCGCGTTCCTCGAAGGGTCGTGCGATTGCAACTGCTTTCTTCGTCAGCGGTTGCACCTCGGGTCAGGGGCGGGTGTGAGATGTGTCAGATGGATATTATTGAGTATGACAAACTGGATTGCCGACTGCATTTCTAATCAGATCGATGTGAATCGCACTGATCGACGTTGGCGATCCGGGAGGTTCCGGTTTACATTCCACTGTCGCTCAGGGAGTTGGCGAGCCCGCCGACACCCGATCGAATGACATGAGGTAGAGTACTTTCATCCGCAAGGATTGCATCATGCCTCTGAAAATGGCACCGCTGGAAGAGCCAGCCATCAACATGACGTCGTTGCTGGACATCATTCTGTTCCTGGTGATGTTCTTCATGATCGGGGCTCATTTCTCGGAGAATGAACAGACGACAGATATCCAGGTTCCCAGCGCGATGGCGGCATCAACATTGTCGGGGGCACCCGATGCGATCGTCGTCAACGTGGCCACCGATGGCCAGGTGACCGTGCAGGGTGAGACCAAAACGCTGGATGGGTTGATGCAATTACTGACCACGGCTCGGACGCAATTCCCCGGGCAAAGCGTCGTGATTCGAGGTGACGGCCGTTGCCAGTACCAGCAGGTCATGGACGCCTTGTCCGTTTGCACCGAGGCTGGAATCCACAACGTCTCGGTGGCTCATCTGCCACGCAAGCAGAATTAGAGCGCATCCCACTTCACCGTGACATCCCGCGAGCGGAACACACTGTGTCTAACCCATGTGGCAACGCGACGCGGAAGTGCGACCCGCAGTAGGGACATCGCCGTCCTATGACTTCGGACTGACGTAGCGTCCCATGAACAGGATGTTGGCGGTTTCGCGATCACGAATCAAAAAGACGAATGGTTTGTTCGCTCTGAAGATGGGATTGAAAGGCCGCGTCTTCGGTCGATCCGGCCGAGGCTCGGCCGCCGTTTTAGTGAGGACAGCAGTGGCCGCGGCCGCTTCAGTGCCGATTTCGCTGACCTCGACAAATGTCTTGTGTAGTACCTAGGAGATGTACAGGCGATCTTCGGGGCGTCCGGTTGAACTCAATTTGTCGAACTGTGCTCCGAGTGGATCCTGTCCGGGATCGACGAAAGCTCGCACCATCCCCAGGGATTGCAGGGTCTTCGTCAAATGATGTGTTGATTCGAGTTTGTACTTCGGAATCGAAAGATCGACGGTGCGGTTCTCCAACTGATCGATCCATCGTTGGAGTTTTTCGTACGTCAATGAGGTTTCGAGTTCGGCCAGTCCGGTTGCGGATTGCGGCACGAGGAACACCATCTGAATCTTGCCCCCCCTGATAGCCCAGTGACAACATCGTGTGGCCGTCTTTATCGGGGTAGAGCGATGGGTCGTCGTCATTGAGATCAATACGGACCTCGTGCGGAGTTGGGAAGAGGTCTCCATTGGCGATGAATGCACCATAGCCGACGGATTCCCGATTCCACTGACGCATCATGCTGAGCTTCGTCGATTGATCGTTCGACACCTGAAACGATTCCGGACGAGTCTGTGACGGCTCAAAGGGCTTGGCCCAATCCCCTTTGAAATAGACAGCGTTCGTAATCACCAGCTTCGTCAGATCGGTCAAGCTGCGTGGGGCGAGTAGATCCTGGATCCGATCGTTCGTCTGTTGCGCGACCCACTGGTTGATCTGCAGGCGCACCGGCTCTGAACGCTGCTTGAAATCGACTGGAAACAAGACCGCTCCGTAGTTGGGCTTCAAGACAGAGAGGAAGCTAGGTTGGATCGCGTACGTCTTTTCCACCCACAGCGCATTGGCAATCTGCAGTTCGTAGGCCGAGGTCCGTTTCAAGAGCGCGTTGATTTCATCCGCGAGCTTCTGTCCGTTCTCGGATGATGCCCCGGCTTCACGGAATTGCTGCACGAACTCAAACGCTTTGGTGCGATAGTTGGCTTCTTTTAATTGAGCCCGCAGCGTGGCGAGTCGCTTGACGACTTCGGGCGGGACTCGAGGAATCGCCGAGCGTTGCAGCGCGTGGTGGCCGGGATGGATCTTTGCCAAGTCTCCTTTGGCGATGTGTAGTACCTCTGTCATCTGATCAAGCGTCTGATCGACAGCGCCCTCGGCCGTCATCGTCAGCGCGAGGGAAACCGAGAACGGCGAAAGGAACATGTTTTTGCCAGATTGCTCCTCAGCGAGCCGACGATACAGATCAATCGCAAAACGACCATTGGCTTGCGAAGCAGCCAACACATCACCCGGGGCAGCTGTCGAGCCCTGTTCCGGCGCCGGTTGTTCTGCGCTGGCAATGGCAGTCACACAGAGGCCGATCGTGAAAAACAACATTCGGTGGATGGTCAGGGACGATCGAATATGAGTGGCGTGATGCATGATGGGTTGCCTTCCTGAATGCGATCTTGTTGAAGTCGCGTACTCTTACAGCAATGGAAGCGCGGATGTGCTCAGACAGGAATTGGACCAGCGGATTGTAGCAAACCCTTGAGGTGGAGGAGCTTTCAGCATCGGTTCGACCGCCCGCAGAAATGCCCCACGGCTCGAATGGCCGTGGCGGGCGAAGGGGCGATAAGCTGGAGAAAATAGGCCTGCAATTGACGTCTTGTCAATTTTCATGAAAGGATTTATATCGCGGCCAGTATTCTCGATTGCGGGCTCAGTGATTTGATGTTGAGTGAAAGGATAGAGAGATGTCAACAAATCTGACCGATGAGATGTTGCCATTGATGCCTCGCCATGCGGTCTTCGCTGAGCGAACGCCGATCGAGTCCAACTCGTCGAGTGGCGCTGATCTGGTGCGTCAAAACGTCGTGAGCCTGACAGCGTTCGTCGCGATCGCCTCGATTGTGGTGTATCTGGTATCGAGAACGTAGTCGCACGTTGTAGCCAAGTCGCCAAGACCATGGGCGAGCGGTAATCGAGGTTGTTTGGACATCGACTTCACCCAATCGCTTGGCGAGATTGTTTACGTCAAGATGAATCACTTGGCTTCGCGGATTGATGCGAGGATCGAGAGCATCTCCGACACTTTGTCCGGATGAGTGTCGGCCATGTTCGTTGTTTCCCCGATGTCGGACTTCAAGTCGTACAGTTGCGGTGAGGCGTGATTTCCGAGCTCGGTATTTGTGGCGGCGTTTCGCGCGGGGCCCTTCCCTGCTTCAATGAGTTTCCACGTTCCCTGACGCAACGATAAAACTCCGGCATGTTCGACCAGAGTTTGTCGACCGGTCTGGGAATCGCCCAATAGCGCGGGCAAGATGTTCTGGCTGTCGCGCGCTGTCGATTTGTTGTAAGTGAGTCCCGTCAGGTCCGCAAAGCTGGCGGGGAAGTCGACTTGGCAGATCAGTGCATCTGAGACGCCCGGTTTGATGCGGCCTGGCCAGCGGACGAGGAACGGGACTCGAGTCCCTCCTTCGAAGTTACTGTACTTGCCACCGCGTAACGGACCGGCGGGACGATGACCGTTCAGTTTCTCGACGGCTTCGTCTTTGTAGCCGTCGTCGACGACCGGCCCATTGTCACTGGTGATGATGACCATCGTATTGTCCGTGAGATGTTGCTTGTCGAGCAGATCGAGCAGTTCGCCCACGCACCAGTCGAACTCCAGCAGCGCGTCGCCGCGTGGGCCCAGGCCGCTCTTGCCGAGGAACCGCGCGTGGGGCAATCTCGGGACGTGCACGTCGTGCGTGGCAAAGTAGAGGAAGAACGGTTGCTGTGCATCCTCTGCGACGTGCCGCGTGATGAACGACTTGGCTCGATCGACAAACGTGTCGGCCATGTCCTGATCGACCCAGCGTGCGGCTTTGCCCCCGGTCATGAAACCGATGCGACTGACGCCATTAATGATCGTCTGGTCGTGTCCGTGGCTGGGATGCATCGTCAAAAGTTCGGGATGCTCTCTGCCCGTTGGTTCCAGGCCGATCTTCTGGCCGAAGCGCACCTGGATCGGATCGGCCGGATCCAGCCCCAGGACTCGCTTGTTCTCGACGTAGACGCAGGGGACTCGATCGCCGGTCGCGGGCATCAGGAAGCATTCGTCAAATCCCAGATCGAGCGGCCCGGGCGAGATGTCGCCGTTCCAATCCAGGCCCGCGTTCCCCAGGCCCAGATGCCACTTACCGACGACCCCGGTGTGATACTTGGCTTGTTTCAGGATCGAGGCCAAGGTCACTCGACCTGGTTCGATGATCAGCGAGGCATCGCCCGGCAGAACGCCGGTTCCCTTCTTTCGCCAGGCATATTCACCGGTGAGCATCGCATATCGCGACGGCGTGCAGGTGGCGGACCCACAGTGCCCGTCCGTAAACCGCAGTCCCTCGCGGGCCACACGATCGACATTCGGCGTCGCGATCTTTGTGGCCCCATAGCAACTGAAATCGCCGTAGCCGATGTCGTCTGCATAGATCAGCAGGATATTGGGACGACCGGTGGTTGGTTTGTCCGCGGCCCACAAATGAGGCGACGCGACGATCAGACCGAAGACCAGGGTGATTGTTGGCCAGCTAGACCTGTGTGAGGAAGATCGCATTCAGACTTCTCGTCGGTTGATGGGAGGAATCGACATCTGGTGACCGTTCGCAATTCTGCTAGCGAAATCGTTGATGTTCGTGATTGGGAGGGGGGGGGGGCGGACCCGCGGCGGTGTGTTTTTGGAAACGCAAAACCGGGGGCCCCGCCGCGGCACCCCCCCCCACAAATAAA
>CBIHQO010000245.1:0-8395 GCA_966211735.1 uncultured Schlesneria sp. | reverse complement strand
ACCCTATCTGGCTGGTGCCGAAACTCGGGAACAAGCCGAGTACTTTGGCAACGTCTCGCAGGTCGATCACGAAGTCGGACGGCTGCTGAAGTCGCTGGATGAGGGCGGCCTACGAGAGAACTCACTCGTGTACTTCAGCAGTGACAATGGCCCGGAAACGCTTAATCGCTACAAGGGGTCCGAACGTAGCTATGGCTCACCTCAGCCACTTCGCGGGATGAAGCTGCATCTGTATGAAGGAGGCATCCGTGTTCCCGGCATCGTGCGCTGGCCTCAACGAATCAAACCCGGCCAGACATCTCACGAACCTGTCGTCAGCTATGATCTGCTACCGACCTTCTGCGCGATCGCCGGCGTTACCCCTCCCGCCGACCGAGCATTAGACGGCTGCAGCCTGCTACCTCTGTTGAACGGGGATCCCGTTCAACGTTCCAAGCCGCTGTACTGGCAATACGATCGCGCGATCGGCGGGCCGAACCGCGTTGCCTTACGCGACGGAGACTGGAAGCTGCTGGCCGACGCGGGACTGTCAAAGTTCGAACTCTACAACCTGAAGACGGATCTCTCCGAAACCCGGAACTTGGCTGCAAGCGAACCTGCGAAATTGGACGAACTGGCGGCCAAGATGCGGCGATTGCATGCTGAAATCAAAGCCGAGGGTCCCACTTGGCCTGACGGACCGGGCACACAAAACCAGAAGTGACTGACGTCGCGGTCGGTGGCCTAAGGCCGCTCTACTGCCGTTTGTCGCTCGGCGTTCCGTGGGCAAAGCACCAGCGTTGCACCGTGAGTGGCTGGCTTGGACGCGCTATTAGACAGTTCCGCAACCTCTAAGAACTCGCGCGAACGTGCTGTTCCGCCATCGTCGTGAATCCCGATGACGATTCGCTGCGCATGACTGACAGAGCTCGAGGGGGGTCGCAGTACGGACAGACTTCGCTGTAGATCACTTTACTGCATTTCGTGCATTCATGAACTCCATACACGGGCACCTCGGCGGCGACGCGTTTATGGATGAAGAAACCGAAGACGAAGATCGTGAAGGCAGCCATGATCACTGTCGGGGCAAGCTGGTGAGCGCCGAACAGCACGAACAAGGTGACGATGATCGACACGCAACAGATCGAATAGAGGGCGACATCCGTCATTCGGGCGCGATTGTATTGAGCGGCGGCTAAATCGTCGTTCAGGCGTCGTCCCAGGATACTTCGCAGCACTTCGATCTTCTGATCCTCGATCGATTTGGCGGCGGTGCTTGCTCCCACGGCCCTTAACAACCTTTGAGCGCTGTCGTGAACGCGATAGCTATCGTCGTCGTTAAACGGATCCTGATGGGCCCAGCGATTGCGAAATTCTCGCAGTTCGCTGACCAGGCTGCGTTCCGCCAACCCAAGCTTGTTCCGGAACACGGCATTCCACTGGTCCCACATTACAGTCAATAACGCCTGAGCATCCCACTTCCCGCTTAACATCGCGGTCGTGGAATGGCCGCGAAACGAGGTCCGCGCGGTCTCTTCCCAATTCGCGCCGTAGACGTGATGCATTTCCTGTTCAAAGAACGGAAGCAGCCCGCTGGTGAGCGAGGCTAACACGACTCCGATTCTTTGCTGGTTGCTTTGCACGATGACCTCGCGCAGCGAGTGGATCACGCGGCCCGCGTGCAGTCCACCGACTGGCATTGTGCATTCTAGATAGGCAACCACGGCAAACTGTATGAGCCTTCTGCTCGTCCGACGCGGTTTTTTCGACACACAAATTACGAGGCTGCAGAATCGACCAATTCAGCAAAACCGTCACAATCGGGTGAGCGAAGATTCACCACATTTGCAGGGGAACTCGCTACGCCAGCAAGTCTCTAACCACCTCCCCGTGAACATCCGTCAGCCGGAAATCTCGACCCGCATAACGATAGGTCAGCTTTTCGTGATCGAAACCGAGCAGATGCAGCATTGTCGCATGCAGGTCGTGGACGCCGACTTTCTTCTCGACCGCTTTGAAACCGAATTCGTCAGTGGCGCCGTGAACGTAGCCCCCTTTGACACCGCCACCCGCCATCCAACAGGTGAAGCCATGATGATTGTGGTCGCGACCGTTGATCTTGCCCGCGTTGGCGCCAGGCGTAGGAAGTTCGACCACCGGCGTCCGACCAAATTCGCCGCCCCACAACACCAGCGTCTCATCAAGCAGGCCGCGTTCTTTCAGGTCGGTCAGGAGCGCCCCGATCGCCTTATCGCATTCACCCGCCAGACGACGATGATTCACTTCCAAATCGTCGTGGTTATCCCAAGGCTGCCCTTCCCCATGCCAGAGCTGCACAAAACGAACGCCGCGTTCAATCAGTCGGCGTGCGATGAGGAGTTGTCGCGCCTGCACGCTGGTCCCGTACGCTTCCTGAACGTGCTTGGGCTCGGCCTGAATATTGAAGGCGTCCGTCGCTTCCATCTGCATCCGGTAGGCAAGTTCGAACGAGTGAATTCGCGATTCCAGAGCGGCCTCGTTGCCCCGTTGCTCGGCGTGTCGACGGTTCAGCTCCTGCAATAGATTCAGTTGCCGACGTTGCTCGCCACTGCCAATCTGATCGTTCTTGATATTCTCAATCAGCTTTTCGATCTGCTGGTGCCGTGTATCGATATACGTCCCTTGATAGACGCCCGGCAGGAACGACGATCGCCAATTCTGAGCCCCTGTAATTGGCAGCCCATTCGGGCACATCGCGATGAAGCCGGGCAGGTTCTGGTTTTCAGTCCCCATGCCATAAGTAACCCACGAACCAAAGCTGGGACGCGGTAATCGGCCGTCGCCGCAGTTCATCAGCATCAGTGACGGTTCGTGGTTCGGGACTTCGGCATGCATCGACCGGATGACACAAATGTCATCGATGTGCTGCGCCGTATGATGAAACAACTCGCTGACTTCGATGCCACTCTGGCCATACTTCGAAAACTTAAACGGCGACGCCATCGCTGCTCCGGTCTTGCGCTCGGTCGGCAGATTCGACGTCGGCAGGCTCTGGCCGTTGTACTTGGTCAGGGACGGCTTCGGATCGAACGTGTCGACATGCGACGGCCCCCCGTTCAGGAAGATATGAATGACATGCTTCGCCTTCCCGCCATACTGTGCGGGCCGCGGCGTCATTGGCGAGGTCGACCCCGGGGCAGCGTCAACGCCCTGCCCCAGCAGACTCGCCAACCCCAGACTACCAAGCCCAGTCCCGGCCCTGTTCAAGAACTCGCGTCGTGTCGCTGGAAGAGTGAGATATTGGTGGAGGTTCATTGTTGTCTCTCTACTTTCTCGACCCGTATGTCTTTTTTCGCAGGAGATATTCCTGCCAATTGGTTCGATTTCAGCCTTCAACAGGTCACTCAATCCGCAAACCAGAACTCATTCGTCAGCAGTAACGTTTGAGCCAATCGATCCCAGGGCGACTGCTTCTCGGTTGGCGTCGTCTGCGCTTCGGCCACAAATCGTAGCGCCAACTCCCGCTCTTCCGATGACGGCTCGCGAGACAAAACACGGCGATACATCTGCGATAGCCGCACGCTGTCGTCACTCGCACCGACCTGGCTTTCAGCCGCGACTCGTCGTGCCTGCTCGATGACGAACGGCGAATTGAGCGCAAACAGTGCCTGCTGGGGCACCGTCGTATTCGGGCGCTCCGGAGCACTAGAGTCGACATCGGCGAAATCAAACGCCCGGAAAACACCTGGCAGATCGTTCCGATTCACAAATGCATAAATCGTGCGACGCGAATTGTTCGGGTTCATGACATCTTCAAAAGGCCGCCCCCCAACTGACTGGTCCAGTCGCCCGGCCACCGCCAGCATCGAATCTCGCATCTCTTCAAAGTCGACTCGCAATCTCGGCATCCGCCACAACAAGCGATTTTCAGGATCAATCCCACGAGCCGCCTCGTTCTCGGCCGACGACTGGCGATACACATCCGATGACAAAATCAGCCGCTGCATCTGCTTCAGGCTCCAGCCGCCGTCCATCAACTTCAGCGACAGCCAGTCGAGCAATTCCGGATTCGTGGGGGGCATGCCGCGCGTTCCAAAGTCGCTCGGCGTTGCTACCAATCCCGTTCCAAAGTGATGCTGCCAAATCCGGTTGGCAATGACTCGTGACGTGAGCGGGTTCTTGGCGTCGACGATCGCCTGAGCCAATTCCAAGCGGCCGCTCCCTTTAGTGAACGGCTTGCGTTCCGGCCCCGCCACGACTTGCAGGAATTGACGCGGAACTTGTTTGCCATGGCGACCGGGATTGCCGCGAATAAAGACCGGAGAATTCTGGAGCTGACCATCTCGCATCACCATAGCCCGCGGGGGAGCCCCTGGCGATGTGACCTTGAGGTTGTCAACATTGCGCTTTAGCTGTGTCACTTTGTCCCGTACGTCACGACCGACCAGACCTCGACTCTCCTCCAGCTTGACGATACAAGGAGATCCCTCGGCGTACAGAACCACCCGCAATTCCTCTGCGGCTTCGTCAGGTAACGATTTGGCATCCGCGGACTCCTTTCGCAACGCCTGCCACTTCGATTGGACATCGTTGAACACGCCACCATAAACCCTTGCTAGATCCGGCAACGTCTGAGGCGGCGCATTGATAATCGCCTGCCGAACCAGTGCATTGACCTTTCCCGCATCCTCGGCTCCGTCGGCTGACTTCCAACGCTCAACCAATTGAGCAACTTGACCCGGAAATTCATCGACGCCGTGCTTGGAGAGGTGCAACCAGGGGCTGAAGACCCGGTTATCAGGCTTGGCCTTCTCATCGAGGTAGCGTTTCCAGCGTTCGACCATTTGCTTCCGAGGCTCGTTCTTCTCACTGAAGACAGCGGGAACTTTCTGCCAATTGGGATTGTCGCGAGCAACGACGATCAGGCAATCGCCCGCTCGCGATCGCAATTCATCCATGACTTTGCCCAACGCTTCGTTTTCATAGTCGGCAACGGCACGCTCGCGGTTGGCGAGTTCCTTTTCGAACTCGGCAAATGCCGCAGCTTCTTTGGGGGTGCCGATGATCGGCAGATCTTCCGGCTCCATCGACGAAGCGAACACGCCGTACAGCGAGTAATAGTCGTCCGTCGGTACGGGATCGAACTTGTGGTCATGGCATCGCGCACAACCGACGGTCAGTCCCAACAAGCCGCGAGAAACAACATCGATCCGATCGTCGATGATGTCCTGGGTGTTGTTCAAGTAGCGCCGCCCCACGGTCAAAAAGCCCAAGGCCGCCAGTCGAGGGTCATTGGCCGCAGACTCGACAATCGCATCGGCCGCCAGTTGCTCAATCACAAACTGATCGAACGGCTTGTCCGCGTTGAACGCATCGACCACGTAATCACGATAGGTGTACGAATACGGATACCGCGGTTCGGCGGTGAAGACATAGCCCTTGCTGTCGGCATAGCGGGCCACATCCAGCCAATGCCGAGCCCAACGCTGTCCATAGAGCGGTGACGCGAGCAATCGGTCAATCAGTCGCTCAGTCGCATCCGGCGCGGCGTCCGCCTCGAATTCCTGCACCTCGTCAATTGTCGGCGGGATTCCCCACAGATCGAGTGTGACTCGTCGAATGAACGTGTAACGTCCCGCAGCCGGCGACAGATGCAGCCCCTTGGCTTGTAGAGCAGACACGATCAGCGAATCAATCGGTGATCGCTCGCCGATATGCCCTGCAGGAACCACAGGAGCTTTGATGGGCTGAAATGCCCAGTGTGATTTGCTGGCATCGGCAGCAGGATTCGCTCCAGGCGCATCGTCCGGCCATGGCGAGCCAAGTTCGATCCATTTTCGAAAAATGGCGATCTGATCGTCTGGCAGCTTTCCTTTGGGAGGCATCTGCGTGTCATTGGGTGAATGACTGAGGACTTGAATCAACCGGCTGCCATCAACGTTGCCATCAAGGACCACTGGTCCCGTATCGGTTCCTTTGCGAAGCCCACCACGATTGTCCAATCGCAGTCCTGCCTCCTGCTTCTTCGCCCCATGGCATTCCTGGCAGTGCTGGACGAGTAGCGGTCGAACCTGCTTTTCAAAGAATTCAACCTTTTCGGCGGGTAACGCGTCCGCAGCGACGACCGGTCGCAAGCAGAGGACAACGAGAGAGCAACAGACGAGATATCGAAATGTCGAGGGCATCCTGCGACCTTCTGCGGGGAGCGTAAAAGAGGGCGGATCAAGTGGCGGGAATGCTGGCGGGGTTGGCACGATCAATTGTTGCATCCCGATCTCTCGGAAGCAATTGCGTTACATCGTTCGGATCGTGGTTTCGACGAATTCGTCACCGTCCAGTTTCTATCGTCCATCGATCGAACATCACGGAAATCGAACTCTGACTGATCCTTGAGAATGGACAGCTTGCGAGTCGATCGACCTGCACTCGCCAGAAAAATTCATAATTCTTGGCGTTGACTGCAGTAGCGATAAGTATGAAGATTTGATGAACAACCGATAAATAATTCGGCTGCCTGCAGATTCCGTGGAGAGATCGCCTTGCTCTGACGCCGGAGGATGACAGATGTCTATTGATAACTGGAAGTTATGGGTCGTACCGTTCGCTGCATGGCTAGTCGTGATGGCGTGGTACACCGGTTACCAGTCCGGCTACGAGGAAGGACATCAAACGGCGTGGCAGATGTCACGACCGACTTTCTTAATGCAAGATGGAGAGCTCGTCGTCAGCTACGACAACTCCGGCAGCACAACAAATAAATAAATCCCGCCAGCAACTCCGGCGGGATTTTTCATTTGAGGACTACTTCCCGAGCAGCTCCAGTTTGCCGTCCGCCGTGCGCCGCAGGATCGCCTTCACGTGTGGATCGGCGATCAACAGATCGTCACCCAGCATCGCCACTCCAACAGGATTTTTCAGCGGGTCGCCCTTCACGAATTCGACGGGAGTGCCCCCAGCGGATTCGACCTTCCAAATCGTCTTGGCGTAGTTGTCGGCAATATACATCTCGCCCATTGGACCGAGCACCACATGGTGCGAAAAGTTGAACGGTCGCCCCTCGACCAGAACCTTGCGTTCTTTTCCATCGGCCGAGATCTGGATCACAGCGTCCTTACCGTGACACACTGCAATCAGGCGGCCCTCGGCATCCATCGTCAATCCGCGCACCGCCGCCAGTTCGGTAATGATCTCCGGCTCACCCCCGCCCGATGGGACCTTCACGATTCGCTGAATCTCGATATCGGACGCGTAGATCGTTCCATCCTTGGCGACGGTGATCGCCATCGGAATCCCCACATTCCCCTTTGTCAGCGGCTGCGGCTGGCCGCCGTCGTCAAACCGATAGATTTCGCGCGTGGCTGAATCACCCGCCAGCAACTTTCCGTCTTGATCGATCGCCAGACAACGCACCGCATTCAACGGGGTCCGAAACTTCTTCGACCCCTGAAAATAGATGGACCATTTGTTGTCGGCAAACTTCCAGATCCCGGGCAGATCCCGATCGGCAGCGTAGACCGCCGAATCTTTGCCGACGGCGACTGCCAGCGGGTACTTCATCGTCTCTTCTGCGAACACTTCGCAAGTCGCAAACCTGGCGACAATGAAAGCACAAACCAACCAAATGCGGGGTCCGACGGTGGACGACAATTGATTCATTGGAATGAGAATCCCGAGAATGTGGCGACGTGAAATGAAGAAAAGATGAGGGTTTCAATTCTAGCGTGCGCGGCCAGACTTGTCCCTCAATCGAATCGCTTGCCAAATTGCCGCATTCCTGATTGTGATCGGCTGAGCCCTGATCAACGCTGGAAATTGATCGAATCCACGTTCATCAACCCGCCCGCTTTATTCGGGTGTACGAACACGAAATAGACATCGTGCCGCCCCTTCGTTTCTGGCAGGTCGACTGATTTCTCGTAGAACTTCTCCCACGCGCCATTCACTTCGACCGGGACCGTGGCCAGCAGTTCGCCGTCTGGACTATCGAGCCGAACTTCGATCGAGCCACCCGAACCAGCCGAAGCAATCTTCAGCGTTAAGTGCTTGATCGGGTCCAGCGAAATACCGCTGAATCGCAGGTAGTGACCGTGATTGATCGCGCCGACAAACTTCCCTCCTCCAGCCGAACCAGACCCGAGAATCGAGGGCCCCTTCACTTCGTCTGCCAACTCCGCTTCAACCAGTCGCGGCCTGAGATAGACAGTCGCCGTAGAACTGAGTGGTGGGACGGCTCCGGCCCCGCGGTCGATGTAGCTCGCTTCCAGCTTATAGTGGCCAGGCTTGCCCCCCTCCTCTTTGGACACGGGGATGTCACCAACAAAGCCAGAGAAGACGCGAACCAGGCCGGCTGGCTCCAGGCTATAGATCCAGCTCACCATCTGTTTGACTTCGTCTGGCGTGTGCTGGGCATGCGGAATCATAGGAATCTTGCCCCAAG
>CBIHQO010000244.1:0-8418 GCA_966211735.1 uncultured Schlesneria sp. | reverse complement strand
CGTGTTTGTGTGGGCCAGGCTTCGGTCGAGCCGCGCACGTCGATGATCCCGCAATAGCTTCGCGGCCCGGCAGCAGCCTTTGCAGCCTCGCCCTAACGGCCTCACAACTGACTCGCACATCGTCGCGCACGGCTATTTAACCCACTGCTGACGTACAGACACCAAACGGATCCTCTCTGAACCATGTTCTCAAAATTCCTCCATCGACCGGCACTGGCGATCGTCATCTCGATCATCATCTTGTTCCTGGGGGGACTGTCGATCAAGACGCTGCCGATCTCCCAGTTCCCCTCGGTGGCTCCGCCGAGCGTGGTGGTGACGGTGGCTTATCCCGGTGCCAGCGCCAACGTGCTGGTCGATTCGGTGCTCGTGATCCTCGAACAAGCCATCAACGGCGTGCCGGACATGCGGTACATGGCTTCTGCAGCCACCAGCGCTGGTGAAGCCACGATCCAGATCGTCTTCGAACCTGGCACCGACCCGAACGTGGCGGTGCTCAACGTTCAAAACCGTATTCAGACGGTCAAGAACCGCCTCCCTCCGCTGGTGGAGCGTGAGGGGATCATCGTCATGCAGGCCATGACGAGTATGTTGATGTATGTGAACATCTTCAGTACGGACGAAGCGCACGATCAGAACTTCCTGTACAACTACACCTTCGTCAATCTGCTGCCGGAAATCAAACGCGTCCGCGGTATCGGCAGCGCGACGATTCTGGGCAGCCGCCAGTATGCGATGCGCGTCTGGCTCGATCTGGACCGGATGCGAGCCTATAGCGTGTCGGCCGAAGATGTCATGAAGGCCATCGCCAACACGAGTATGATCGGTTCCCCCGGACGACTCGGCCAGGCGACAGGCAAAAGATCTCAAACGATGGAGTACGTGCTCACCTGGGTGGGGCGGTACAACAAACCCGAGCAGTATAAAAACATCGTCATCAAAGCCAATGCCGATGGCGAGATCATTCACCTGCAAGACATTGCCGATATCGAGTTAGGCCCTTCCTACTACAACATTTACTCGGATATCGACGGCCATCCGTCTGCGGCGATCGTGCTCAAGCAGCTTCCTGGCACCAACGCTGCCACCGTGATCGAGAACGTGAAAGAGTTGCTGCACGAGGTCAAAGAAGCGAATTTCCCACCCGGGATGACGTATGAAGTCAGCTACGACGTGTCTGCCTTCCTGGAAGCCTCCATCGAGCAGGTGCTGCATACCCTGCTCGAAGCCTTCATCCTGGTCTCGCTGGTGGTCTATCTGTTCCTCGGCGATGTCCGTTCCACGCTGATCCCGACCATCGCAGTTCCCGTCTCGCTGATCGGGACGTTCTTCTTCCTGCAGTTGTTCGGCATGTCGATTAACCTGATCACTCTTTTTGCACTGGTGCTGGCGATCGGGGTCGTGGTGGACGACGCAATCGTGGTCGTGGAAGCAGTCCACGCCAAGATGCACGAGAAACATCTTTCCCCCTATCTGGCGACCAAAGAGGTTATCAACGAAATCAGCGGGGCGATCATCGCCATTACGCGGGTGATGACAGCCGTGTTCGTCCCCGTGACATTCATGACGGGGCCGGTGGGAACCTTCTACCGCCAGTTCGGGATCACGATGGCAACATCCATCATCCTGTCGGGGGTCGTCGCGTTGACGCTGACGCCGGTCCTTTGTGCCATGATTCTGAAGCCTCACGCCGTCGGCGAGCAGAAACGCGGATTCATCGGAAAGATCATCTATTCGTTTGGAATCTTCCTGCGTCTGTTTGACCGCGGCGTGGTGAAGGTCACGAACGGCTATGGCGCCTTACTGCGACCGATTGTCACGCAGCGTCTCTTCACGTTGCTGGTCATTGCGGGCTTTTGCGGCGGTATTTATCTCGTGAATACCAAGCTTCCCGCAGGCTTCATCCCTCTCGAAGACCAGGGGATGATCTACGGGATTCTCCAGACGCCGCCGGGATCGACGATCGAATACACCAATGCCAAGTCGCATGAACTGCAGGCCATTGCCATGAAGATCGACGGCATCCGTTCGGTGTCGTCATTGGCCGGCTACGAAGTGTTGACGGAAGGCCGCGGTTCGAATGCAGGAACCTGTCTGATCAACCTGAAACCATGGTCTCAACGTAAGATGACCTCGAAGGAAATCATTCAACAGCTCGAGCATGATGGCCGGACGATGTCCAATGTGAAACTCGAGTTCTTCGAACCCCCTGCTGTACCAGGCTTCGGTGCGGCCGGGGGCTTCTCGGTCCGTGTTCTGGACAAGACAAACTCGATGAACTACGAGGAGCTTGGCCGAGTCACCGACAAGTTCCTGGAAACTCTGGCGAAACGCAAGGAGGTGAAAGGCCTGTTCACCTTCTTCGCCAGCAACTATCCACAGTACGAAATCGTGATCAACAACGATGTGGCCATGCAGAAGGGTGTGTCGATCTTCAAAGCGATGGACAACCTGTCGACCGTCGTCGGCAGTACGTGGGAACAGGGATTCATCCGCTTCGGGCAGTTCTACAAGGTGTTCGTTCAGGCCAAGCCCGAATTCCGACGCTACCCCGAAGACCTGGAAAACATGTTCGTCAACAACGAGGATGGGGAACCGGTCCCCTACTCCGCGTTCATGCAGATCAAGAAAAAACAGGGCTTGAACGAAATCAATCGTTACAACCTGTATACATCCGCGGCGATTCAAGGGGCACCCGCTCCGGGATACAGCAGCGGTGAGGCCATCGCAGCGATTCAGGAAGTCGGTGCCGAGGTGCTGCCACGCGGTTATGGCCTGGGCTGGGAAGGTCTGTCGTACGACGAAGCAGGTAAAGGGAACCTGGCGATCTACATCTTCCTGATCGTGGTGATCTTCGTCTATCTGGTGCTGGTCGGACAATACGAGAGCTTCATCCTGCCGCTGGCAGTCATCCTGTCGCTGCCAGTGGGGATCTTCGGCTCCTTCCTGTTCTTGCAGCAGATGGGATTGGCCAACGACGTTTACTGCCAGATTGGACTGGTCATGCTGGTCGGTCTGCTGGGCAAGAACGCGATTCTGATCGTGGAATTCGCCGTGCAACGGCACCACGAAGGACTGAGCCTCAAGGAGGCCGCGATCGAAGGGGGCCAGTTGCGATTCCGGCCGATTCTGATGACCTCGTTCGCCTTCATCGCCGGTTTGATTCCGCTCGTTCGTGCCACCGGCCCCGGGGCCATCGGTAACCGGACGATCGGCACGACCGCCGTCGGTGGGATGCTTCTGGGAACCGTGATCGGGGTCTTGGTCATTCCCGGTCTGTATTACCTGTTCGGTCAGATCACCGACAATAGCGGCAAGTTTATTCAGGATGAAGAGGACGAGCCTCTGAGTGAGACCATCGAGCACCCCGTCCCACATCACTAATAACAATCACGCGATTGCCACTGCACTCGTTCCGATCGAACAAACGGAAGTCATGAACCGGGAAGACGTAATTCTTGAAATCGAACAACGATATCGACAGTCCGGTCGATCTTTGAACGAATTTCAACGCCGTCTCTGGGCCGCAACGGAAGCGATGAAACTGGGCTGGGGAGGAATCTCCATCGTCAGTAAGGCACTGCGAATTTCTCCGAATACCATCAAGCGGGGAATTCAAGAAATTGCCACAGGCCAGGCAGATTCGTTATCGGATGCGAATGCCCGAATACGCAAACCGGGTGGCGGCAGAAAGTCGCAGAGCACTTCCTCGGGTCAGTCGACCCACACGGCATCAACGAAGGGCGCCACAGATCCTGAATCAGAACGAGGATCATCCGACGGTCTAGATGAAAATCGACTCGACCAATCGCTAATCCCGACCAGCGATGATCAAGCCCCGGTCATGGATAAAGTGCCGAACAAACCGGCATCGATTTGACAATGGCTTCCTGACAGCCATGAAATAATCGCCTCTGGACGAGGCCTTTCTTTTCGCTGAGTGGCTACGTTTTCGGCTGACTTTGACGCCTCACCATAAACTGTGCGGCAGGTGCTGCCGATTCGGTGAGTCAAGATGTGCGCCTCAGAACAGCCTGTAGCCAGCAGATTCGTCAAATTATTCATTTTGACTATCTCCCCTCACTTTGGCTTTTTCTTCTAAATTGCGCAGTCGATCAAATAATAGTGCAAACCATGAACAGGCAGATTGAGAATCTGGTCATGAGATTCGCACAAATTGGACTCGCCTGACGCACCGAAAAGCGAACAAGGCGTCATTTGAAACTACGAATAGGCATGGAATTCACATGGATGGAATCCGACTGGCTTGGATGCCAGAAGCAGCCGCGTTTCTGTCACTGATGGAACTCGACCCGAGCCACTCTGGTACAGCAGCCTCTACAGACGCGCGATACCCCTGCAGTTCCAGCGAGCGTTTGGTTTGCTGAGGTCGAAAGATCGCAGGCCAGAATTCTATGGCGACCCGCGCCAAATCCTGGTCCGAAACACATGCGCCACCTCGAGTAGCCGGTCGTCAATCGACGCCTACCCGTTCAGAGATACGAAGACGGATTCTACGCGGATGGAGGTCTGACTGGGGCGACGTCAACTACGGATGCTTAGTCATTCCGGGCCTTTATCACTTGTTCGGTACGATTTCCGACAAGCACAAATTCATCAAGGATGAGATAGATGAACCTCTTAGTGAGAGCTTCGATAACGAAGCATAAGAAGTACGCTATTGCGACGGCGATCATTTGCGCCCTGGCCACGTTGCCGGGATGTGGAATTCCTAAACTGCGTAACCCGCTGGCGGCGCGAGAACTGCCGGACACCTTCAATGGTGAGGCCAGCTCGGAAAACTCAGCTCAGGTTGGGATCGAAGAGTTTTTCAGTGATCCGATCCTTGTCAACCTGATCGACCAGGGCCTGACCGGCAGCCTGCAACTGAAGATCCTGGGCGAGAACATCGAGATCGCCAACAACGAGGTCCTGAGGAGACGAGGGGCATACTTCCCCTTCGTGACGCTCGGGGGCCGTTCGGGTGTGGAAAAGCCCAGCGCCTTTACCCCGCTGGGACAGGTGGATGACCAGCTCCAGTATTTCCCCGGTCATACGTTTCCCACTCCACTTCCCAACTTCCTGGTTGCCGCAAACGTCTCATGGCAGGTGGATATCTGGAGACAGTTGCGAAATTCCAGGGATGCTCAAGCACTGCGCTTTCTCGGAACCACCGATGGACGAAACTATGTCGCGACCCGCCTGGTCGCAGATGTCGCCGAGAATTATTACAACCTGATGGCACTCGATAAGCGGATGGAGAACCTGGATCGAACCATCGCGCTGATGGAGAAAAGCCTCGAATTCGCCAAGGCCAGGAAAGAAGGAGCCCGCGGCACCGAGTTGGCCGTTCAGCGTTTCCTGGCCGAAGTTCGCAGGAACCAAAGCGACAAGCTGATCATTAAGCAGCAAATCATCGAGACCGAGAACCAGATCAACTATCTGATTGGTCGCTTTCCAGAACCTGTCCAGCGATCAACGGAGTTCTTCGACTTGAACCTTCACCCGTTGGCCGTCGGGGTGCCATGTGATCTCCTTCTGAATCGTCCCGACATCCGCCAGGCCGAACGCGAACTCGAGGCGGCCGGGCTGGATGTCCTCGTTGCCCGAGCTGACTTCTATCCGAAACTGAACATCTACGCCGGAGTCGGCTATGAGGCCTTCAACGCCAAGTATATCTTCATGACGCCGCAATCCTTGATCTACAACGTCGCGGGTGACCTGGTCGCGCCGTTGATCAACAAGCGGGCGATTCAAGCCGAGTATATGAACGCGAACGCCAGACAACTCCAGGCACTTTACGAATACCAGCGTGTCGTCCTCAATGCGTTCACCGAAGTGGTCAACCGCATGTCGAAGGTGAAGAACTACACCGAGAGCATCGCCGTCAAGAAGCAGCAGTTGGATGCGCTCGAAGCCTCGGTCGACAATGCAACCCGCCTGTTCCTAGCTGCTCGCGTGGAATACATGGACGTGCTGTTCGCCCAGCGTGACCTGCGAGACGCGAGAATGGTCTTCATCGACACCAAGAACGAGCAACTCTCCGCCGTCGTGAATACCTACCAGGCACTCGGCGGCGGTTTGGTTCGATTCCAATACCCCGCAGGGACACCCATACCAGCGCCCGAATCGACCTTGCCTTCGCCGACTCCAGCGGCAGAAGACAGCCCGGCAGTCCTGACACCTTCACCTGATAACACCGACAAAACGACTGATCTACCTTGATCCGCCGTGCCGTCGGCAAATTCCAAAGAGCCCTTGCCATCGACCGTGGGAAGGGCTTTTGGCATTTAGTGAACGTCGCCACATCACCCGGAAACTAGACAGTCGCATACAATAATTCGCGAGCCGCGGGGATGCCCCCCAGGCAACAAAAGCAGACCAGGCGAGAGCGCCAACCTGTCGAGAAACCAAGGCATGACGATCTCTTAATAGACGTAACCCCTGTTGCGACTAAAACGTGGCGAAGGTATATTCACGACATGTGTGTCGCCAATTGTCTGTCGGTAATCTGCGGTGACACGAGAAGAGGTGGTTCACATCTTGCGATTCGCTGTCGTCTGATCTCAGATGGCCAACAAGCTTCGGCTGGCGTCTCTCGTTTCTCAGCGATTGAGTCGATCCCATGAAAGTTAATCGTGTCAAGCCGCTGGTGACCGCCCGGAAGCGTGCTCGTACCCCCTTGCCAGATGACGTAACTCAAGCGGATCGAATTGAGGAAGCGGTAACACCGTCAGAATCGACTGGTTCTCATTGGACATTTCTGACGAATCATTTGCACGTGCTGATCCTGTTGTCGAGAAACCCCTCGGTCGTCCTTCGCAGCGTGGCACTGCAAGTCAAGATTACCGAGCGTGCCGTGCAACGGATCATCGCCGATCTCGAAGCTGGTGGGTACATCGAGCGCGAGAAAGTCGGTCGCCAAAACCATTACCGAATCCGAGTCGATCAACCATTGCGACATGCGATCGGATCGCATCTCAGAATCGGCGACTTGTTGGATTTGATCAACGAAGATAGATAGCTGTCGCGATCAGATGCCGCTGAGCCACATCTGATCGCAGACCACGCTCTTAAGAGTTGGGGACGTACCGTCCCGTCTGCGAATCAACATTGGGCTTGCATCGGGATCTGCGATCCTCGCGAGATCTCTTCCAGGTTCTCAAAGTGGCTAGCGTCGTAAGACAGGCCCCACGAATGAGCCAATGCTGAGTAGTCCTCCGGCGATGCCCCGTCATACCAAAGATAGTCCTCGGACCGCCCTCTCCGCCGAGTGGACAGCAGATCCCAATGAGCGGTTCCCAGCCAGGCCTCCCGGACGCCATGCTGACGCCGCCAGCGGGTCGCCTGATCCGAGAGGGTTCCCTCCAGGCGGCGAGCGAGTCGATAGAGGTAATCCTCCACGAAGACCGTGTGTTGGTGCCGAAGTGGTCGCATCAGTTCCTGCATTGCCAGGGGTTGAGACCAATCGGCGACGCGCAAGGCAAGGCACTCGGTCCGCAAGCGAAATCCGTCGTCCCAAGCTTGCTGGCCGATCGTCGGATAGTCCGTTTCTTCGGCCAGTTTCAGCA
Organism: uncultured Schlesneria sp.; assembly: GCA_966211735.1. Taxonomy (GTDB): domain Bacteria; phylum Planctomycetota; class Planctomycetia; order Planctomycetales; family Planctomycetaceae; genus Schlesneria. The sequence goes on along the minus strand of CBIHQO010000244.1, from coordinate 847 downwards.
GACTGGGTCGCCAATCTATTCGAAAGATCCAGCGGCGCGAAACCTTCAGCAGCAAATCCAACTTTCGTTCGCGAGCCCACAGCAGGCCGCCGACAAAAACGCTGAGATCGCCTGCATAATGCGATTGGCGAACAGCATTCGTTTCAAAATCGGCTCCATACTCAGCACATAACTCGGCCAAGACGCTCGCTCCCAGGCTGGCGTCGTCATGGACTAGAGCGGGGACATCGGGATAATAGCGGCGGCGTGCTTCCAGTTGTAAATGGATATAAGGGACTGCGGCATAAGTCCCAATCACGAGGCCGAGCTGATTCCCCGTCGAGCGTTCCTGGCACGGGTGCTTCAAAGAGGCGGTCCCTGGCTTCCACAGTTGGCGAAGTGTCCCGGGAACTTCTGCTGCTGCTCCGGCGATGTCGACCGCCGAGATGTGAGCCATCGATTCAAAGCAGGGCAACACATCACCCGCTCTCGCGAAGGCTTGTCGACCTTCATCAGTCCACCACTTGGGGCCGGTGCTGTGCAACAATCGTTGAATCTCATTTCCGGGCTGATGCCGGACGACGAGTTTGGCTCCGTTGCGGCTCTCGATGCGGACTGCCCGTCCGTCGCGCCAGCCTGCGGAATTGCACCACGTACTTTCCGGCAGTACGTGAACAGCGTCATTACGTCCCAATTGCGTGATGATGGCATTCAATAACCCCTGATCGCCATGTCCTGGAAACCCGAAGGGCATCCCACTTCCCGGCGAATACCCCGCAAATCGGCTCGTAAAAGCCCACAGAGCAACCAGATCCCAATGTTGGCGGATGTTCAGCGTCAGGAATCCCGAGTTCACATAGGGACGCCG
>CBIHQO010000243.1:0-8420 GCA_966211735.1 uncultured Schlesneria sp. | reverse complement strand
GTCCCGCTTTGAGGACATGCGTGATGCCGTCGTCATCCAGGAAGTAGACGTGGTTGGCTGCAGCCACCAGCGAACTGCTGTGATGGCGACCGAGGCGTTCCTGCCACTTGATATCGCCGGTCACCGCGTCGTAACACCCGGCGATTCCGCCATCGGCGACGCAGAAGAAATAGTCACTCGCGGCAACCGGGGATGGGACGTAGGAGACTCCTTTGTTCAAGTGATGCCATTTCACATGACTCGCTTCGGTGATTGAGCCCGCGCCCGTGGGATCGATCGCCATAATGTGCTTGTCGGGGAAGCCGCCGGTAATGAAAATAAGGCCTTTGTTCTCGACGGGAGACGCGACGAATTGTTCGGTTGGTCCATCCAGGATCCACAGTCGCTTACCACTACGAGGGTCGTAGCTGGCGACGCATTTGCTGCCGGAGAGGATCATCTGGGTTCGACCGCCGAGGTCGCGAATGATTGGTGTGCAATAGCTGCGCGTCTTGTTTTCGCGAGGCGTTTTCCAAATGGTCGTGCCGGTCTGCTGATCGAGTGCCACGAGGTACGCGTCGCCATCGTGGTCGCCGTTGACGATGACGGTATTCTCGAATAGGACCGGGCAACTGCAATAGCCGTGGACGCTGGAAAAGACGCCCGGCTTTACCTTCCATTTTTGGTGGCCGCTGAAGTCGTACGCCGCGACGAGCATTTCTTTTTCGTCGAGAAATGTCACATAGATCAGATGGCCATCGGTGGCCGGCGTGCCGGAGGCCCAGCTATTCAGCTTGTGCTTTTTCTCGAGCGGCGCGTCTTCGACATCGATTTCCCACAGCAACTTGCCGTTGCCGCGATCGAATGCCATCAGCATGCGTCGGGACCTGGCTTCGTCGGCTCCGGTTAGAAAGATTCGGTCACCCCAGATGACTGGTGACGAGTGACCGGTGTAAGGAACGGGTGCTCTCCAGGCAATGTTCTTACCCGACGCGGCGTCCCATTCAGTAGGCAGGTTCGATTCGATGCTGGTTCCATCGCCCCGCGGGCCACGCCAACAGGGCCAGTTTTCCGCGCTCGCAATTCCAGATGCAGCCAGCAGGACTACTAAAGAAGACGCTATCGACAGCTTCATTGCGATACCCGTTGGGGAAAGATTGGCGGATCAATCGACTCCTGTTTATACCGCGAACGTGTCTGCTATCGCCACGAAGGCGGAAGGCGGTTTAGCCACGGATGGAGACTGATGAGACATGGATTGGGAGCAGAGAGAGATTCAGCGAAAGCCTGACGGTAATCTTGAAGTCGCGGTCGGATCCGAAGGTGATCCAGCAGATCGTTGGTTTGGGCAAAGCCTGTGGGGCCGTTTATCCGTGGTTCATCAGCGTCCATCCGTGGCTAAAATCTTCAGCGAATGTCGAACCGGGGTTGAGTGAACTCGGCCGAGTTTGTAATGTTTGCAACTCCTTCAACCAATCACGAGTCACGCGACAAGGATGTCGAGTGTTTCTGACGCGATCAATTCGCCGTAAGTTGGTTATCGGCTTGGCGCTTGTGTGCCTGATGCTGGGGATCCTCGCGTTTGCGGGGCTCACCGGGCTTATGGCGTACCGCAGCCTCGTTCAGGATCTGGAATTCAACCAGAATAAAGAGCCGCATCGAACAGATCTCGCCGTCGCCTGCGCTGGATTATTTGATCCGTTGCTGGTTCGTCGCAACATTAAGCCGAACGAAAATCCTTTCGCCGCCGCGGTGCAAGTTGACCAAGTTCTCGGATTCGATCCAGAACTGTGGGCGACACAGATGCAGCGGTCCGAGAAGGAACTGAATGAGTTCCGTCGTCGCGTGGACCAGCTTCCAACGGCTGTCCGTCAGTCGCAAATGATCATGCACATGAAGATGGATCAGATTGGCCTGATTTTGCAGCGTCTGAAGAAGGGCCAAAATATCTTGATGACTGCGGAAGAGCATGGTCCGACGTTGGAGCTGATGGTTCGTGACGTCGCTCGGATCCAGTCGATCATTCAGGAAATTCCCAATCTGGACCACGGCAGCGAGAGCAAGTTGAAAGACGCGCCCGCGGTGTACAAGTCTCACATGACCTGGATTTCAACCTGCTTGCTGATCATCTCGATTCTGTTGCTGTCGTTGGTTCGATGTGGGCACGTCTGGATTTTCGTCCCTATCCGAAAGCTTCACGAAGCGGCGGCTCGGGTCGCCAATGGTGACTACAACCACCGTTTGAAGCTGCGTGGTAAGGACGAGATCGTCGATCTGGCCAATGTGTTCAACCGGATGATCGCACGATTTCAGAGTGACAAAGCCAAGCTGGACCGCGAGGTCGAAGAACGAAGTCGACAACTGCTTCGCAACGAACGGTTGGCGGGGGTTGGATTTCTGGCGACGGGGATCGCTCACGAGATCAACAATCCTCTCTCTGCTATTGCCATGGCGGCTGAATCGCTCATCGGTCGCCTGGCCGAGGCGGGTGATGAATTTGGCAGAACGGCCGACGATCAGGAACTGCTCAAGACGTACCTGGAAATGATCCAGCGGCAATCGAATCGCTGTCAGCAGATTACATTGCGGGTGCTGGACTTCAGTCGTAACAACGCTGGATCCCATCAACGTCATGATTTGACCAAGATTGTGTCCGAAGTGCTGGACATGGTCGGTCACATGAGTCGGTTCGGGCATCACAAGATTCTGTTTGACGGCAGCCGATCTTATTTCGCCGAGGTGAATGCGCCGGAAATACAGCAAGTGATCATCAATCTGATCGCAAACGGATTAGAGGCGATGGATCAAGCTGGCACGATGAAGATCAGCGTCGGCGAATCTTTCGATGAGGTCGTGGTAACCGTGGAAGACACCGGTTGCGGCATGACGCCACACGTGCTGGCCAACCTTTATGAGCCTTTTTTCACGGAAAAGCAGCCGGGGAAAAAAGGGACGGGCCTGGGGTTGTCGATCACCAATCGTATTGTCGCTGATCACAACGGTCGAATCGAAGCCAGCAGCGATGGTCCCGGAAAGGGAAGTACATTCCGGGTCTATCTGCCGCGTTCTTCGGGAGGGATTACTCGTGCTGCGTGAACCGTGGGAATGGACATTGCGACATCTGAAATCTTCTGATATGAACCGCCGACCTATCCTCGGCTTTCAACGCCACACTTCGTCCTAAGTGGATCAGGTCGCTGACAAGGATGTCACGACAGGGGCAAGGAGACCGCCCGTTGACTGCTGCTGCCATTAATAAACTGCGAATTCTGTTCGTCGATGATGAACAAGACATCCGCAATGTCATGAAGCTTGAACTTCCGCGCATGGGACACGATGTGGTCCTTTGTGAGGACGGTCAGGCTGCATTAGCTGCTTTAGAGCAACAGACTTTTGATGCTGCCATTGTCGACCTGCGCATGCCGGGGTTGAGTGGCTGGGATGTGATTGAACACATCAAGAAGGTTTCGCCGGAAACCGAAGTCATCATCAGCACCGGCCATGGCGACATGGAATCGGCAATCCAGGCGGTCCGCGCCGGAGCGTACGACTTCCTGCGTAAGCCGTGTAAGTTGTTCGAGATTTCTGCCGCGCTGAAACGTGTGGCCGAGAAGCGAACGCTGACCAATAAGACCATCGCTCTGGAATCACGACTGAAGGCCGTCGAAGGTTCGCCAGACCTGATTGGTCGCACGCCTGAAATGCTGCGTGTGAAGAAGCTGTGCGAAAAGATTGCGCCGACAGATTCCAGCGTGCTGATCCTGGGTGAAACCGGGACCGGTAAGGAACTGGTGGCACGCCGAATTCATGACCTCAGCAAACGAGCGACGATGCCATTCGTCGCCGTGAACTGTGGTGCCCTGCCCGAGAACCTGGTCGAAAGCGAACTGTTCGGTCATCGCAAAGGGGCTTTCACAGGCGCGGACACGTTCCGCAAAGGCTTGCTGGAAGTTGCCAATGGCGGGACGTTGTTCCTGGATGAACTTGGCGAACTCGACAAGCAGATGCAAGTTAAGATGCTGCGGTTCCTGGAATCGGGCGAAGTCCGTCGCGTCGGTGAGAACGAAGCGTTTCACGTCAATGTTCGCATCGTGTGTGCGACAAATCGCGACCTGCAGCAAATGGTCGGCGAAGGCTCGTTCCGTGAAGACTTGTACTTCCGAATTAATACGTTCGAGATCAACTTGCAGCCGCTTCGCGAACGCAAAGATGATATCCCCGAACTGGCCCGGACATTGATCGCTCGCACTTTGAAACGTCGTGATATTCCTGAAAATATCATGTCTCCGGAAACAGTTCAGTTGCTGAAACAGCACGACTGGTCGGGTAATGTTCGCGAACTGGCAAACGCTCTTGAGCATGCCGCCATCATGTCCGATGGCGGCACAATTCATCCGGAAGATCTGCCAGCGGGAATTCTGAAGCATTCGACGGGAGCGGTGTTTGCCCGAGCCACGGTCGAGATGCCGCAGCATCCGAAGACGCTTCGAGAAATCGAAATGGATGTGATCTATCAGGTTCTCGACAAGCATCAGGGCGACAAGCCGAAGGCGGCTCTGGAACTGGGGATCGCGTTGAAGACGCTGTACAACAAATTGAACGGCGATCACACCAAAGTGGCTGGTTGATGATTCATCAGGCTCAAGTCGTTGGGTCACGCAAATCTGCATGTCATCAGTTCACCCTTGTTCCTGGACAAGGGTGAACTGCATTTCACTCTGCCGAGTTGTCCGTTGCGTTCGCGATCAAGTCCTCATCGATCGGTTCGCCCAATGCGTGGGCTGGCAGATTTCAGGTCGCTGTGGACCATCTTGCACCACAGCATTGCGATAATGGGCGTCATGTCATCGAGACTGTCACGGTCCTTCCGCAGTTCACAAGCTCGGCACGAGCGTTGCTAAAGGGCGAAAAGAAGCCGCGCGACGAACTTCTCACCTGATTGCGTTTCGTTGCGAGAAATCAGACAATTCGAAGCCAACTTACGCGCAGAACCTCAGTACTGAAATTATTGCTCGGATACCGGCTTCCCAGACCAGGATCGACAGCATGAGCTACGGAAATGGCTACGGCCGACAATATGGTGATGGCGGCGGTTTCAATTTGGGCGCGCGGATGATTCCCATTGTGATCGGCCTGATTGCCATCGGGTTTACGATGGTTCGCGGTTGCCAGCACGGGCCGTTTGGCCGCAATCAGATCGTTGCGATCCAGCCAGACCAGGAAGCTCAACTGGGGCTGCAAGCCTTTAAGGAAGTGCTGAAGACATCGCACGTTGTTCATAACGGTCCCGTCGTCGAGGCGGTGCACCGCGTCACGGACCGGCTGATCAAGTCGGTTCAAAGTCCGGAATTTCAAAAGCGGATCGGAACGACTCTGCCGAAATTCGATTGGGAGTTGGAGGTCGTAGACGACAAGCAGGTGAACGCGTTCTGTCTGCCCGGGGGAAAGATTGTGGTCTATACAGGAATCCTGCCTGTGGCGGTGAACGATGCCGGTCTGGCAACCGTGATCGGCCATGAGATTTCGCATGCCTTGGCCCATCATGGTGCCGAGCGGATGGCTCAGCAGCAGATCGCAAATATCGGCATTACCGCCGCAGGAGCGTCGATCGGTGACATGGATCCTGCGAAGCGACAACAAGTCATGCAAGTGCTCAATACGGGTGCTAAATTCGGCATCCTGAAATATGGTCGCGGTCACGAATCCGAAGCAGATCATATGGGTTTGCTGCTGATGGCGGCGGCTGGCTATGACCCTAGCCAAGCAATCGAATTCTGGAAGCGGATGGAGCAGGCAACGGGGAGCGAAGGGGCTCCGCCCGAGTTCATGTCGACTCACCCAAGTCACGGGACTCGCGTGCGCGACTTAAAGGCGTGGTTGCCCGAAGCAATGCCACTCTATGAAAACAGTCCTTACAAAAGCGACAAATTAGAGGTGCTGCCAGGCGCGACTTCGGTCTCTGGCGGTAGGAACGTTCCCGGCTCGAGATTCGTCCCAGATCGGCGACCTGAACCCGGTCGAGGACCACGGCCAGGTCTGGAGTAATCAATGCTGCTCAAAGATATCGGTGTCGCGGTTGTTGGTACGGGTTTCATCGGGCCAGTACATATCGAAGGGTTGCGGCGCGCGGGTGTCCGTGTGACCGGAGTACTTGGTTCATCGGTCGAAAAGTCGCAGGCATCGGCTGACGCACTGGGACTGGCGAAGGGATACCAGGATCTCGAGGAGATCTTGGATGATCCTGATGTGCATTCCGTTCATATCACAACGCCAAATCGATTCCATTTCGATCAGGCCTCGGCGGTGATGCAAGCGGGTAAGCACGTGATGTGCGAAAAGCCGCTGGCGATGAATTCGCAGGAATCGGCAGAATTGGTGAGACGAGCGGCCAACAGCGGTGTTGTTGCGGGGGTGAACTACAACATCCGCTACTATCCGCTTTGTCGCGAAGCGGCGGAACGTCGTCGGAGTGGACAGCTTGGTGACGTGTTTCACGTTGCTGGATCTTACGTGCAGGATTGGCTGTTTCATCCGACGGACTTCAATTGGCGCGTGCTCTCCGAGGAAGGTGGCGAACTGCGGGCCGTGGCGGATGTCGGCACTCACTGGTTAGATCTGATTCAGTACATCACCGGGCTGGAAATCGCCGAAGTCTGTGCCGATCTGCAAACGGTTTATCCCGAGCGACAGCGGCCCACTGGTGGAGTAGAGACATTCAGCAGCAAGCTCATCAAAACCGTGGCAACTCAAACAGTGGCGATTGATACCGACGACTACGGCTGCGTGATGTTGCGCTTTGCGAATGGGGCTCGTGGCGTCGTGTGGGTGAGTCAGGTCACCGCAGGTCGCAAGAATTGCGTCCGATTTGAGATCGCGGGGTCGGCACAGTCATTGGCGTGGGATAGTGAATCGCCAAATTCGCTTTGGATTGGGCATCGCGATACTCCGAACGAAGCTTTGATCCGCGATCCGGGTTTAATGAGTGCCGGTGCCAGGGCAATCACCAGCTATCCCGGCGGACACAACGAGGGATTCCCTGACACATTCAAGCAGTGTTTTCGGGAATTTTATTCGTATATCGCTGCGGGAGATTTTGGTGCACCGCGGCTATTCCCGACATTTGCGGACGGGCATCGCGAAATCCAACTCTGCGAAGCAATTCTCGCGAGCCATCGGCAGCGAGGCTGGGTGCGGGTTTCCGGCCACTGAAGGTTCGCAGCAAACAGCAGTCCTCTCCGTATTTGCCCCATTGAAATGGGACATATGTGACCGAGGGGACTGATGTCAGATCGTTGTCGGCGAGAGTCCAGCTCGCGTGGGGGCGGTGCCCACGCACTTAAACGAGGAGTTGCTCTTTCGATTCGACAGCGTCGCGGAAAGATTAAGTTGATTGTTCAGTTGCACTGCCCATGGGAATCGAGTTTCATCCAGCGAAGCCAATTCTTCGCTGGTCGCCGTCCTTCAAGGGTCTTCCCGTGCAACTTGGATTTGTCACCGCTATTCTGCCGGAGTTGTCGCTGGCCGAAGTCGCTCAGTTCGCGAAGTCGGCCGGCTATTCGTGCCTGGAAGTGATGTGTTGGCCTGTCAGCAAGGCCGAGCGGCGTTATGCGGGGATCACGCATATTGACGTAACCGACTTCACGGCCACGAAAGCCGACGAAGTCAAAGCGACGATGGCGACTGCGGGGGTCACCATCAGTTCGTTGGGATACTATCCGAACCCGCTGACTCCGGATTTGGCGGAAGCCCAGAAATGCGTTGATCATCTTCGCAAGCTGATTCAAGCTTCTTCATTGCTCGGGCTGGGGCGAGTCACGACGTTTATCGGTCGCGATTGGACCAAATCCGTCGATGATAACTGGCCGCGATTCTGTGAAACCTGGAAGCCGTTGGTGAAATTCGCGGAAGACCATGGCGTTCGCATTGGGATCGAGAATTGCCCGATGCTGTTCACCAAGGATGAATGGCCGGGGGGTAAGAATCTGGCGACATCGCCTGCGATCTGGCGACGGATGTTCGAAGAGATTCCCAGCCTGAGCCTGGGGCTGAACTATGATCCTTCGCACATGATCTGGCAGCAGATGGATTACCTGCAGCCGATCCGCGAATTCGCCAACCGACTGGTTCATATTCACGCGAAAGATGTGCGACTCGACCGCTATAAACTGAACGAAGTCGGAATCCTGGCACATCCGAATCTCTATCACACGCCCAAGCTGCCGGGGCTGGGTGATGTCAACTGGGGCCAGTTCTTCAGTGTCCTAACGGACACCGGTTATCGCGGCCCGGTCTGTGTCGAAGTCGAAGATCGCGCCTACGAGGGATCCGTCGAACTGAGGAAAGAGTCTCTGCGACAGAGCGCTGCATACTTAAAGCAGTACGTGACGGGGTAATGTTCGCACGTATGAATCGTTTCGCTCGACTCGATCGTCCTCCACGAA
>CBIHQO010000242.1:0-8432 GCA_966211735.1 uncultured Schlesneria sp. | reverse complement strand
TCCTGCTTCCAGTACTCGCGGTTGAACAATTCCAGCGACAGCACCCCGCGATAGCCGACATCGCGTAACGTGCGGAAGATCTTGTCCAGCGGAGCAACTCCATCACCGGGATAGACTCGCTGTGCATCGTTGATCGTGGCTCGTGGAGGTTCCCCCGGATAGTCGTTGACGTGGAAGTTATGCATTCGGCCGCCGGCGAACATCGCCAGACCTTCAAAGTCTGACCCACCCTTGTAGATGTGATAGATATCCAGCAGGAAGCAGGCCTGCGGATGAGCGGCCTCGATCCCGACGAAGGCGACTTCACCCAGGCGAGACAACGTCTTCGAAAAACCCCACAATTCCAACTGGGGCAGCACCCCTTCCACCTGAGCGACTTCGCACAACGCGTGGTATCGATCAGCCAGCTTAAACAGATCCAGCCCCGTCTTGTCAGTCACCCCCACCGGCGGAGCGGCCAGACGCGTGCCACCGATGGCGTGGACCAGCCCCATGCACCGCTTGGCTTCTTCGAGACCCTTCTTTCGCTCTTGCTCATCTTCGTGCAGGAACGCTGCAAAACCAATCGCGCTCTCGACCGTCAGCCCCGCGTCGGAGATCCGCTTGCGCAGATCCTTCAGCGAGCCGCCGGTTTTGGTGTACTGGTCCAGCTCATTAATCCAAGGCTCGATCCCGGTGTAGCCAGCTTTCGAAGCGACATCGATGTCCGCGAGGATGTCGACCTTTTTTCCTTGATACGAACATTCGCGAATCGTGCTCGTATTCAGACAGTAGCGAAACGAATGCGCGGTCGCAGGAACTGACTTCGACTCTTGAGCAACAGCAGCAGATGCCCCCGCCAACACGGAGGCAGAAGCACCGAGAAAATCGCGACGCGAGAAATCTAACGACATGTGGTCAAATCCTTGGAGTTCCGGAGGAATATTGCCACATAGGATACGTCGACTCGCCACAGTCAGAAAGGCAAGCCAGTGGCGGCTGGCTTGCTGGTCGTATTTCATCCGCTTCCGGGCTTCCGTTGGGCTCGCCCGGATAAACCGGACGGAGAGTATGTTCTTCGTGGCGGCGTGCTTGTCGCTCGTGAGTTGTTGGCTCCGTTGGGGCAAGCTCAACGGAAGCCAACCCGAGTTTCGCTCATTCACTCGTAGCGTTTGCTGTCGGCGGTCGACACTGGGAACAGTACCACGGCGCTGGCGTTGTCACCGGCTTCGGGCTGCGCTTGTGACAGGTTGCGCAGAGATAGCGCTTTCCTTTAATCGCAGTTTTCGGGCGCGATTGTTTTCCCGTTCTAACAACCCCTTTTGCCATTTGAGTCTCTCCCCGCTCGTCACCATTCCACCGAAGAATTGGCATCTCCACACGCATGATATCAGTTCATCTGATCTCGTCCCAATGGGAAGCTGACAGGTCATCCCCCGGAAATGTTCACCGTGATTTGTATTTTTCCATCTGCTCTCGATTCGTGCGTATTCGTAAAATTCGTGGTCTCTTTGGGTTTAACCGGATCATCGCTGGATTAAGAATTCGCAGGCTGCCCCCGAATTCTCTCGGCACTGCCTGTTGCTGCTCGTTAAAGTGACGATCCATATCAAAATGCGGCTACAGGAACGTGGCTGTCTGGTGGTTGACCGTTTCAGGCTGGGAGCCCGAGACCGTTCAGTCTGGATATCCAACTTATGATTCGCCGCCTCGCATTCGTCATCGCCGTGGGTTTGTCGACCGTCGTCTCGGGACAGGATGAGTCCCAGCAGATCAAGCAACAGATTCAGCAGTTGCAGCAGCAACTGGAAGCCATGGAGAACAATCCTCCTGTGAAGCGAAACGTCACGCAGATCGGTGCCGCGCGAGCTCGCAAGGCGGAGACGGGATTGATTGTCCGCATCTACGATCTGGGCGATTTGTTTGCCGTTGCCCCTCCGTATCCCGCCATCCTGCATAGCGATCTCCATGAAGGTCGCAGTCTGCTATTTGAAATGAACTCGATCCCTGCCACCGGAGGTGGTGGCGGCATGGGAGGCTTCGGAGCACCTAGCGGCGGCATGGGGGGTGGGATGTTCAGCGTCGCTCCTGCAACAAGAGCACTCACGGCCGCCTCAACAGTCGCTGGTGCGGCGGCGGGGCAACTCAGCGGGGGCGCGGGGACGATCAAAACGTCGCAAGATGAATTGATCCAGGTGATTCGCGAAACGATTCGGCCCGATCTTTGGAAAGAAGGGGGCAAGATCACCAAGCTCGGCAACGCCTTCGTGATCTCGGCCGATGAAGACGCCCACGAACAGATTGAAGCCTTGCTGAATCTATTCCGAGCCCGCTGGGGGACCTTGCGCACCGTCTCCGTACGAGCCTGGTGGATCTCACTGGCTGCCGCCGATCTGCGAGCGATGTTGAACACGCCGGCAGAAAAAGTGAATCCCGAGGGACCACCTGTCTTCGGCGTCATCAGCAACGAAGCGTGGGAAGAATTGATGCAGATTTGGGAGCAACCTGCTGGAAATGACGCTCATCGCCTGCGCTATCAGGCGACGGTCACTGCCTATAACGGTCAGACAGTGAATACCATGTCTGGCACGCAAGAACTGACCATTTCGAACATCGAACCGGTCGTCACTCAAGGTGAAAGTGGCACGGAGCAGGGCCAAATCGCCTATCGCCCGATCGTCTCGATGATCCAGCAAGGCCTGGCGTTCCAGGTCACACCCGTCACGAACGTCAGCGGGAAGACCGTGTTACTCGATGTCCACAGCCGCCTCTCGCTCCCCGCCGAAAGTGCCGAACCCGAACCTCCTCGAAAGAAGGGCGATGCGGTCTTGCCAGAAGATGTCGTCCATCCGATCGACCGCCGCAAGCTCAACATCCAGCGTCTCTCAACCACAGCGCGAGTTCCCGTCGATCGTCCCTATCTGATCGGTGGCATGTCGCTCGCCGCACCAGAAACCGACGGGATGCAGCTCTATCTGTTCGTAAAAATCAGCGTGCAAGAGTTGCGAAACGATCAGGAACCCACCGATAAGAAACCCGCCGAGGACAAGGGCGAAGCCAAGTAGCGCTGCCAGTCGGGAGAACGCGTTCACGACTTGGCCGCGTTCTTCCTGTTGTTATTTCTCGATACGACACCGTGCGTCATCTCGTTCATGCAGCGATTCACGAACACTCGCTGCGTTGCCAGTCCCCATCAACGGAATTGCGACTCGCCTGCCAGCCTCGTGGCAGATCGGCGATCGATGCGATCGATGAATCCATCGCAAGGATCGTCTCCAGGCTCACCAGCTTTCCGTCCTCGCTCTTGCTGGTCGTCCCGCACAGGAACTGCCAGTCATCGTCCGCCGAGTGAACAACGAGCGAAATCGGTCGCGTTCCCTCGATGACCGGCCTGGTCGTAAAGGCCAGGCGATTCTTCCCTTCGCAGAATGGCCAATCGTCCTGCTCTGACAAGATCGGCTGTCGCTGCTGGACCGTCGGATTGCAGTCGCGATCCCACGGAAACCGATGCTGTTTATCAGGCCAGAAACACTGCAGAACGGCGAACGGACTGGGACGATAGAACCAGTTCGCGTAGCCGAGATAATCGGGATAGGCCTCGGCCGGAATCTTGCGGAAGACGCAAGAATAGCCATTCAGAATCTGATCGCTCTCATGCCAGTCCTCAAATGCGGAACCGTTTTGCACGGCCTCGCCGATCGTATTGATGATGTACATCATCGTCTCAGCATCATTCAGGCCGAACACAATGATCTCTGGATGATCGAACGAATGCTGCAGCCCCACCGAATACGCAAACGCAGGCCCGCTCTCGTCGGCTTCGATGCCAACAACATGCCAGCCATACTCGCGGATATCATCGATGACACGCTGTTCATCGGCGTCGTCGCCCTTGGCTCGGACCATGCGTCGTTCCCGTTTGATGAAATGAGGGCTCACTCACCGATCGTAGTGCGAATCCACAGCGGCCTGGCCGGTGTAGTTGGGGCCGGGCCCATCGTCGGCACCGAGATAACGAAACGGCAGCTTCAATTCGGTCCGACCATTCCGAGTCACTCGTTTTTGCCGGTAGTCGTATGTCATCCCTTCTCGTCGCAATTCAGCGGCCACGATGCGGGTGCTGCCAGAGTCCGCAAGTTTGACGTTCTCCAGGCTCAGATTTGCGACAAACAACCCGTCCTGGGTCAGCCACGAAACGGCTCGCGTCAGCAACCCCAACTTGTCGCCGATATAGTGCAACCCGTGTACACACGTGATCAGGTCGAAGGACCTGTCTGGTGTCCAAGTCGAGAGCGATGCTTCGATCAACTGGAGTGACAGTTGCGGATTAGCGATCGGTGCAAACAGGCCGACCAGATCAACACCCACGATTTCCACTCGTGGCGTCAGTTTCCGATCTTCAATAAACCGCGCCGCCTCGATTAGGGCGATGCCTGTTCCACAGCACAAATCCAGCCAGCGAACTGATTCGCTCGATTTGGCCGCTTCGACGACGTAGTCGAGTGGATTGATGCCCAGTTCGCGGGTATACCCGTTCCCACCCGTCAGCGTTCGTTCCCTGTTCATCCGACAATTCGCGACAGTCCCCGATCGTTCGAGCTGACTGGTGGTCAACAGGAGGCGAGGCGCATCGCGATTCATGAACAGTCCCATGGAGGAGGAAATTCGCAGCCAGGATCAATGAGCAATCTTGCGCTGTCGCAACTGATCGACGGTGACGGCCGCGATGATAATGATCCCCAGGATCATGTCCTGGATCGGATTGGTCAGCCCCAGCGCCGTACAGCCGCTCGTGATCACCGACATGATCAGCGCCCCCGTTAACGTCCCGATCACGGTTCCTCGGCCGCCATTCAAACTCCCACCACCGATCACGACTGAAGCAATGACTTTCAGTTCCAGGCCCGATCCCGAAGTCGGATTCCCCACGGTCAGTCGAGAAAACTGGTACAGACCCGCAATGCCGACAAACAGACCGCTGATGGTATAGATCGCGATCTTGTTCCAGTGAACATTGATCCCGCATAACCGCGCCGTCGCCTCGTTCGAACCGAGCGCGAACACGTACCGACCGAACACCGTGTAATGCAACACTGCCGCCAACAACGCCGCCAGCAGCAGCGTCAACCAGATCCCGGACGGAAGCCCCAGCCACAACGCCTGCGGGCGCACGCTCAGTAAATCGCCGAACCAGTACGGCACCTGAGTCCCATTGTCGGGCCGCACCGTTGTTTCCGAAGCCGCGATCTTCGCCAGACCCAGATAGAGCTGCATCGTTCCCAACGTGACGATAAACGGCACCAGCCGCAGATAGCTGACGAGAGCCCCATTGACCAATCCGCACAGCGCCCCGCACGCGATCGTGATCCCAACGACCACCAGTGACGTCCACAACGCAGCCGCGCGATAAGGCCTCGACAGCTCGCGAATCTCCGCCGTCAACTTCTCCCGTTCCTGCTCCAGTGGCTTGATTCCCTCGGGCGATTTGGATTGAGCCGCTTCAAGTTGCTTGGTGACCCGCTCCAGCTCCGTCTTCGCCGCCGTCAGCGGTTTCATCACGACACTCAGCGGCTGCATCCCGACAACGCGTGTCGCGACATCCTCTTTCAGTGACCACGCCAGCACCGTCGCGCAGAGTGCAATCGAGGTTCCCACCGACAGGTCGATCCCACCCGCAATCACGATCAGTGTCATCCCCAGAGCCGCCACCGCGACCGTCGCTGTCTGAGCGGCGACCGTGCGAAAACTTCTGGACGTCGCAAACGATGCCTTCTCACCATTCATCGCGCGATCGGCCACGCAGAACAGGACCGTCACAAAGATGAGCGCCAGGAACGGCCGCAAAAAATCGAGGAAGGCCCGCACTTGCTGCCGAGCCATAATCTGCGCCGAGGATGTTTCCGGAGACCCGGACTGAGAATCGCGAGGTGTCGTCATGGCGTCGTGATGTCGTCCTGTGGAGAGCTGAGCAAGCTGAAAGACAGGCGAACGAAAGCGTTCAACAATCGATTGGCAGAAAGTAACGCTTTTTCCCGACGGCCACCACCCGCCGCGACTTGCCGAACGGGTCGATGTTGCGAAACCGGCGAACATTCGGCAAAGTCGCCGTCCTCGGTGGCCAAAACCGGCCAGGGATCTCGACTACGCACGCGGACGCATCATGACCAATCACGATTCGACGGAACCTCAACCCTCCGAAGCAACCCTGGCCGCGCGCGGCGGCTGGGCCGAACCGTTCACCACACGAACCAGTTCGCCCCCGGTCTACATGACGACCGCGTTCGACATTGAATCGCTCGAACAACTCGACTCGGTCACGGGCGGGCGCGAGAAGGGCTACATCTACACCCGCGATGGCAATCCGAATCACGAAGCGTTCGCCAACGACGTCGCTCGCTTGGAAGGAGCCGACGCCGGTGTCGTCACCGCCTCCGGAATGGGCGCCCTGACCGCCGTCCTGATGGCCATGGTCCAATCGGGAGATCACGTGCTGGCAGCGCGAGTCCTCTACGGTCGAACTGGACAACTCCTGAACCATATGGTCGCCTCATTCGGCCTGAAGGTCACCTACTTCGACGTCGCCAACGTCGATTCACTGAAGCAGGCCGTCACGCCGCAAACGAAGCTCTGCATCGTCGAATCGATCTCCAACCCGCTGCTGGAAGTCGCGAACCTCCCCGAAATTGTCGCCGCACTCAACGGCGTCCCGCTGCTGGTCGACAGCACGTTTGGAACCCCCTGCCTGATCCGACCCATCGAACACGGCGCGACACTGGTCTGGCACAGCGTCTCCAAATACTTGAACGGCCACGGCGACGTGATGGCCGGCGTCGTCGTCGGACCCTACAGCCTGATTCGCAAGATCCGAGCCATGTCCAGCCTCTACGGAGTCAACACCAACCCCTTCGAAAGCTGGCTCGCCTCACGCGGCCTACGCACACTGCCGCTCCGCATGGAACGCGTCTCCCAAACCGCAACCCAGATCGCGAGATTCCTTCAGTCGCAGCCGCAGGTTACGCGAGTCTTCTATCCCGGCCTGGAAGATCATCCCGACTTCGCACTCGCCCAGCGCCTCTTACCAAAAGGCTGCGGCGGCATGCTCGCCTTCGATCTCGCTGGTGGCCGACCAGCCGTCGATTCCCTCTTCCGAGCACTCGCCCACGTCATTCCATTCTCACCCACGCTGGCCGACGCCCGATCGACCATGTCGTACCCCGCCGGAACCTCCCACAAATTCATGACCGCCGCCGAACGATCCGAATACGGCATCGGCGACGGCTTGGTCCGATTGTCCATCGGCCTGGAAGACCCCGCCGATCTCCAGTCAGATCTGACCAAAGGTCTCGCAGCGATCACCTAACGAACCCCACCACATCCCCAGGTGAGCCGCGCTGCGTCAACACGCGGACCCTGAGTCATGTCGACTCCACGACCATCCCATGGCTGGATTCTTCCAGAACACCTCTTGCTTCCAGCCGATAGTTGCATATACAATGTGGTCGCCGAGCAACGGACGCGCATTCCCATGGACCAGATCCGATGACCAGCCATGCCGAGACGATTTCGAAGACCTGTATCGCGGTACGCCTGCGCTTGCTGAACCGCGTCGTTACGAACCTGTACGACGATGCACTCCGTCCGCTGGGGCTGAAAGTCAGTCAGTTGAACATCCTCGTCGTGACCGCTCGGCTCGGACTAGCCCGGCCCGCCCAGGTTTGCGATCTGCTCCACTTGGATACCTCCACCCTCAGCCGCAACATCAAACCATTGCAGGCCAACGGTTGGCTCGAAGTGGTGCCCGAGGAAGACGCTCGAGCCCAGCCGTTCCGCCTGACCGCTCAACGACAGCAACTTATCGAAAAGGCCGTCCCCGCGTGGGAAGAAGCGCAGCGTCAGGCCACAGAACTATTGGGCCGAGACGGCGTCGCACAGCTGACGAAGGCCGCGAAAAAGTTGCGGAAGCCGGGAGTCGAAGTATGAGCGGCTTCGTGTCACCGTCAGAAGTCCATGTGCCGTGCCACTGCTTGGCCGCTTTGGGACAAGCAGTGCTCTTCGTGTGAAAGTTTTAGTGAAATTGGCGGAGCGGCAAAACGACTCGTTTTTGCCTGAATTGTTGCATATGCAAAAATATGAGCGACAGATACAGACAGTCGTTGCATCCACCAACCAAAAGGTGTTGCCATGAACATTGCTGAACACCCCACCGTGCGGCGGTTTCGAGAGAACCACGACGCCACCAGCGTCGCGGCGCGAGCACCGATCGATGCCGCGTCATTGCGGCAATTGTGCCTGGACTGCGGAGCCGACGATGCCGGCCTCGTCGAAGTCACCCGCCCGGCCCTCGACGACCAGCGAGACGAAATCCTCCGTTATTTCCCACCCGCGCGCACGCTGCTCAGCCAGGGCCAGCGCTCACTAAGTAGTCTTTCCTGTAAGGACTTGGAGCAGGAAGT
>CBIHQO010000241.1:0-8435 GCA_966211735.1 uncultured Schlesneria sp. | reverse complement strand
ATCGACCGTATGCGCGACATCGCCAAAGTTCCGCTCACTTTGGTCTCCTGCGGATCTCTACCATGCCAGTGACACGGAAGTTACCTTGGGGCCGAATATTTCGGTCTGCATTCAAGGCTGCATCAATCTCTACGCTCGTCGGTTTGATGGCGACTTCGGCTGTCGCGTCTGCTCCCGATGATCCCTTCGAAGAGCTACGCCTTCGGATCGAGCAACTTGAAGAAGACAATCGCGAGCTACAAGCTAAGGTGGGTACGCGCCCAGGCATCTTGAAGATCGCCAGCGAGGATGTCCCGCCGACACCGGAAGAAGTCACTGAATCCAATAACGAAGAGGATCGTATTGGAAGCATCGTCGAGAAGTATCTTCAGGAGCGAGAGGCGATCGCAGATCCCGTTGATGTCGAGCAAGCGCGAAACATCTCGACCATTCAAGGTTCACTCGCCGCGCTCTTAAATAAACTCAATGCGAAGACGTTTCCTGCAGTACAGGTCATGGGTGTCTTCCAAGCTGATGCTGGGTTCATTACGCAAGATGCAAACAGCGTCGCATCATACGGACGGATCCAGAACGGTGCCGATTTTCGCCGCGCTCGACTCGCCGCCAGAGCCGCGATCTCGGAGACGACGAACGGCTTCTTCCAGATGGACTTCGCGTTTTTCGGTCGTCCCACATTCACGGACGTCTGGGTAGAGCAGACACAAATCCCTGGCGTCGGCACGTGGCGAATTGGACAGTGGAAGCAGCCATTCAGCTTGGAAGTCGCCAGTAGCTTTCGCTACACCACTTTTGTCGAGCGCTCGGTCTTGTTCCAGGCTTTTACTCCGTTTCGACACTTGGGAACGGGGATCTATAATCACTCAGAGAACCTTAAGACGACATGGGCGGCTTCAGTATTCGCAGCGGGGAACGACCAGTACGGAGGTTCGATTGGCAATGCAGGGGGTTGGGCAACTTCTGAACGATTCACTTATTGCCCCTGGTGGAATGAAGAAAGCAAGGGACGCGAATACCTGCATTTGGGGTTTGGACATTACTTCAGTGCCCCTCCAAATAAATCTACCATTTTCCGAACAATCCCTGAATTATACATCGGCAACGAAGCGAATAGTGCTGTCGTTGGCACGAGCGGTCAACAGACACCCGGTGCCTTTAACGGCATCCCATTCTTCGTAAATACCGGCCAACTGGGTGTTAATAATTTCAATGTGCTGGGGCTGGAAGCATTATTTGTCGAGGGACCATTCTCGTTTCAGACCGAAGCAATGGCCACGATGGTCAATCAGGCATCAGGTGTATTGGGCACCCTGAATCAAACCGGCGGAAGTATGGCGACCTTTGGCGGGATGTATGCTTCAGCGGGCTATTTCTTGACCGGCGAGCACCGCCCCTACGACCGCAGGGCAGGGACGATTGAACGTGTCGTTCCATTCCACGACTTCAGCCCTTGGAAAGGTGAATGCGGATGGGGGGCGTGGGAAGTTGCGAGTCGCTACTCATACATCGATTTGAACAGCCAGAATATTCGCGGCGGCCGGATGAGCGACTATACAGCCGGCCTGAACTGGTACCTGACGCCGAACTGGAAGATTCAGTTCAACTACATCTATTCTGCATCGAATTTCAGCTATAAAAACGCGATTCTTGGTGGATCGTCCAATACCCCTGCGGATGTGTTTTTAGGGAATCATACCAGCATGTACGACCTTCGCTGCCAGATGGATTTCTAACGCCACGCGTTACACGTCCTAAGCTTCTCAGTCCGAGTACGGTCGGTCTTCGAGGTGAACTGATTCTGTCCCAAGTTTGCCCATGACCTGGTACAGCTGGTTCAATGTAGCACCCGAGGTCCTCTGCATGAATTGTGAAGTTTCTCTCACTTCTGCAGGATTCAGCTGGCGCGTTTCGGATCGCTTCCTGAGATCGGCGATGCGAGCTTGCAGCTGAGCCTGATTGTTTTCGACAGTTTTCATGTTTTCGTCTAAGTTCTGTTCTTTCCTAAAAGCTACGTCCAACTTTGCATTTTCGGCCTTCAAGGCAACAAGCTGTCGTTCGATTTCACGCATGTGTTCCATGATTGCTTCTTGAGGAAGCTCATTTTTTGAATCAGCATAGCGATCGATGACCTTCGAGTTATCCAAGATTGATCGAAGGTGAAGTTCTGCCGAATGTGGTCGAAAACCATTTCCGAATGTGGCTGCCGCATCCGCTCTTGGAACCGTTGAACCAGAAGCTTGCCGAACGATTTTGAGCGTCTTCAGCAAGCCATACAGTGCTGTTTCAGCAGCACTGCATTGACGAGATGTGTCATTGACGGCCTCAGCGATCGCATGGCTGTCCGGTGCCTGCTTTCTGTATTCATTGGTGACTCGCATACAGAGCTCTTGGATCCTTGCACTCCTTTCTTTGATCTTTGATACCTGTGTCACGACTCCATCATCCTTCTCATATCGAATTGCAAATTGTTCTAAGCATTTGATCGCGGCCGTTGTATCCTCTGCGATTCCGGAAGCAAATTCCTTGGCTCCTTGCTGGGTGATGGGTAATTCACCTTGAATTCGTATCAGCAAAGCATCGGCTTTGTCGTGGGCATGCCGAAAATACATGAGGGACTCGAAGCCCGTTATCGACGATGGCTCAGCGGCTTTTGGGGAGCCGTCAACCGCAAACAATCGTGTCACCGACAGTATGCAGATCAAAAATGTGGTGCCGAAGTTTCTCATTGAAGATTTCCTTGAAGGAATCGAAAGCAACGCTCCTGCATGGCAAAAAGCGATTCTAAACCATTGGATTTGCGAGACAATACTTTCAGCCGATAATTCGCCTGAAATACACGTCAGCGCTCTAAGCGCATCTCAGACACTGTTAGGCAAGAACACAGATCGAGTTTTAGCCGATGTCCGAAATCGGAGGAGTTGTTCGAGGCGACCGCACGCGCGGCGGGTGGCCATATCTTGATCGAGGGCTGGCTCGTGCATTGCCAACGCAAACGCCGTCTTGATCCTTTGGCTTGCTCCTAACGAAATGGTAATCCCCGGCAACTGGTATGTCGCTGATCGACCTGTCCCGCTTCAAAACACACCGATCTAGGTCGAAGACACCAACCTCACCCCTCCCCCAAAACCGCTTCGAACGATGCCAAGGGACAGTAATCACCCCCCGCCCAATTACATTTTCGGTATGCAAAGATGGCGGCACGATTCTTTCACTTCGAATGCTCAGCCATCAAGGCAACGTGGATCCCTAGGTTCAATCACATCGCGGATGGCAGCGAGTCGTGATCTACCATCTAGTCAATGATGGTGAACCATTTGCGGCATGCGAGGAATTCGAGCATATGACCCAGCATTCAACGTCCGCATCAGAAACCAAGCCTTCCGAGGTTGGAACAAAAGACTCTCCCAAACCCCTCCGTAAGTTCGTGCTGGCGGGCATTACACTGGCCGCAGTGATCGCAGTGGGGATTCGTTCGATCTGGGGCGAACCCCTTCAGCATTTGACTCACGAGACGGCATTGCACGCCGCAGAAGGTCATGGAAAGGACACGAAGACAAAAGATCGGATCGACGTTGTCCACCCAGAGGCGGGAGGGTGTGCTCGGGTTGTTGAACTACCGGGGACCGTACATGCATTTGACTATGCAAACCTTTACTCCCGTGTGTCAGGTTTCTTGAAAGCGCAGCCTGTTGACATCGGGGATACGGTCAAGAAGGGGCAACTGCTGGCAGAACTGGATGTCCCTGAACTCGAAGAAGAACTGCTACGCAATCGAGCTCAACTTGGTCTCGCGGAAGCGCAGGTCAAGCAGAAAGAGGCTGCGATTCAAACCGCGCTTGCCGATGCTGACGTGGCGGCCACGATGGTCTTGCACGCCGACGCCGAAGTCGGTCGGGCGACAGCGGCTAAATCGTTTCGCGAAAAACAATATAACCGCATGAAGGACTTACGGGGAATGAAGGCGATCGACGAACGCCTCGTCGATGAGAAACAGGATGAGCACGAGTCGGCCGTCTCCTCGCACGAAGCGGCGGTAGCCAAAGTCGTGACCGCGAAATCACAAGTGGCTGCCTGTGCGGCCAAGGTTGTCGAAGCCCGAGCCAATCTCGAAGAAGCGAAAGCTCGCGTCGCCGTTGCCAAGGCAGATGTTCAAAAAGGCGAAGTGCAGCTGAGATACGCGAAGATCGTTTCCCCCTATGATGGCGTCGTCACTGCCAGAACTTTTCACATCGGCGACTTCATCCAATCCGCGGACCAAGGAGGCCGTACCCCTGTTCTGCAAGTGCAAAAGATTGACGTGATGCGGCTCGTCGTGCAAATGCCCGATCGAGATGTGGCGTATGTGGATGTTGGGGATCAGGCCGAATTCAAGGTTGATGGCCTGGCGGGCGAGGTGCGAAAGGGGCAGCTTTCTCGATTCTCCAATTCAGAAGACGAGCGGACACGGAGTATGCGCACCGAAATCGACCTCAAAAATCCCGACGGAAAGTTGCGCGATGGAATGTACGGTCAGGTAATGATTCGCCTTCAGGATGCGAATCCAAATGCAGTGCATATTCCGTCTGCATGCTTAGTGGGCAAATCGAAAAAGGAAGGCCCCAAACTCTTCGTCTGCCACAACGGAAGGTTGCAGCTCACACCGGTGAAATGTGGCGCGGACAACGGCGTCGTGGTCGAGATCACAGAAGGACTGACGACCGACTCCCAAGTCGTCTTCGCGCCGGGAGGCGATCTTGTTGATGGTGCTGTCGTCGAACCCGTATTGAAGGCGATGCCTCCGCACTAAGCGGTGTGCCGACACACTTCATTTGCTTAATTCCAACCGTGGGTCTTCGTCCACGAAGACAGTTTAGGTCCTCGGTTACAGCTCTTCGCGAGGTCGCTGATTTATGAATGGCTTGATCCGAAGTTCGCTCCGGAATCCTTACGCCGTCACGGTAGCATGCTTAACGGTGCTGATTCTCGGTGTGCTATCCGTCATTCGCATTCCGATTGACATCTTGCCCGTTTTCAAAAGTCCCGCTGTGCAAGTCCTCACGTTCTATGGAGGAATGCCTGCCGAAGGGATTGAAAAGGGGATTACCAACCGCATGGAACGCTGGGTCGGCCAGAGTAACGGCATGGCTCGCCAGGAATCCAGATCGATCGTCGGTGCCAGTATTGTTCGGAATTATTTTCAAACGGGGGTCGACCCGAACGGGGCATTGACACAAGTGAATTCGCTGGCGTTGGCCGCCGTACCGAATTTACCTCCCGGTACGCTCCCCCCCGTCGTCCTGCCATATGACCCGACCAGCACGGTCCCCGTCGGTCTCGTGGCGCTCGACAGCAAGACGGACTCCGAATCCATCCTGTACGACGTTGGACGATACGAAGTTCGCAACATGATCATGAGTCAGCCGGGCGCAGTGGCTCCTGTCGTCTACGGAGGAAAGATTCGCGCGGTCATGTTGTATCTTGACCGAATCAAAATGCAGGCTCGCGGATTGGCCCCGACTGATGTCATGGATGCCATGGACAACTCGAACATCTTTCTGCCGAACGGCAGCGTCAAGATGGGTGACTATGATTATGCGATCGCATCGAACTCGATGTATGACATGGTCGATACAATGGGGAACATGCCCCTTCGAAGTGAAGTCGGAAACGCATCGTTCGTCAAAGATGTTGCCGAACCCAAGGATGCCTCATTCATTCAGACAAATGTTGTCCATGTGAACGGACGACGCCAGGTGTACATTCCTGTTTACCGTCAATTGGGTGCCAGCACCCTGAGTGTCGTGAACGCAATTCGAGATTCACTGGATTCGATGCAATCCAAGCTGTCGCGACCGACAATCGGACTCAAGCTGGTCATGGATCAGTCTGTTTATGTCAAAGCCGCAATCCATGCACTGGTTCAAGAAGGTGCCTTGGGTGCCGTCCTGTGTTCGCTGGTGATCTTGATTTTCCTGGGACAATGGCGGATGACAATGATCGCGATCATGACGATCCCTCTCTCTATCCTGGCGGCATTAGTCTGTCTGTACGTGACGGGTAACACGATTAATGTGATGACGCTTGCCGGGCTGGCGCTGGCAATCGGCCCCTTGACGGATAGTGCCATTATTTGCCTGGAGAATACTCATCGCCATCTTGGCATGGGAAAGAGTTCCGAAGAGGCGGCATACCTGGGGGCGAGCGAAGTGGCGATGCCCGAACTGGTGTCGACGCTCTGCACTTTCCTTGTGCTTGCTCCCTTAGCATTGATGCCAGGGATGGGGCAGTTTCTGTTCCAGCCGATGGCGCTGGCGGTGGCATTCGCCATGATCGCCGCCTATATCCTGTCGCGCTCGTTGGTTCCTGCCCTCAGCTCGCTATGGCTTAAGCCGCATGATCACGATCACGATCACGGTCCCAAGAGCCAAATCCAGCGATTGTTTGAAGCTTGGGAGCGGCTGATCGATCGAGGCATCGCCGTCTATGTCACGGCCTTGGACTTCGTCCTGCATCGCCGATGGACCACTGTATTCACCGCTGCGTCATTGCTCGTTGGAACGATCGTTATTTTCGGAGGACCATTGCGAAAGGAGTTCTTTCCTGAGGTCGATGCAGGAGCCTTCGAAATCGCTGTCCGCGCACCGAGCGGGACACGTATCGAGAATACCGAACAACGCATCACGGAGGTCGAAGAGTTCATTCGCGAAAAGATCAGTGAGCACGATCTGGAATTGATCGTTTCTGAAATGGGAGTGACCCCGGACTGGTCAGCTGCCTATACACCAAACGCCGGTCCGATGGATGCAATGGTCAAAGTGCAACTGCAGTTGCACCATAGCAAAACGGCACAGCAATATGTCGATCTCCTGCGACAGAGTTTCGCCGCCGATGCACGGTTCCAGAGCCTGGAGTTTTCATTCGATTCGGGGGGGATGGTCCGGGGAGCACTCAACGAAGGGAAGTCGACGCCGATCAATGTGCGATTGACCGGCAAGAACCTGCGAGTCGCATATGAGATTGCTGAGTCGATCAAACGTGATGTCCAACAGATCCCCGGGGTCGTTGATGCCCGCGTCATTCAACGCATGAACTATCCGCAGTTCACAATCACGGTCGATCGCTTGAAGGCAGCGGAGTTAGGACTGACGCAAGAAGACATCATGCACAACGTGGTGGCCGCCGCGAATTCCAGCATTTCGTTCAACAAGCGGAATTTTTGGATCGACCCCATCAGCTTCAACCAATACTTCGTGGGTGTCTCCTACCCAGAGCAGGACATCACATCGCTCGAGACATTGCTCGACATTCCCATCACGAGTGCCAAACAGCCAGATCCAGTTCCTTTGCGTTCCGTGGCCACGATTACTCGATCAACCGTGCCCACCGAGGTTTCACACGTGAACATTCAGCCCTCAATTGACCTCACGATGGGTGTTAGCGAACGTGATTTGGGACATGTCTCAGACGATGTCTCGAAAGTTCTCAACAAATTCGGCAAAAGAAATGTTGACGGCACCTGGGCATTGTACGATCCCGCATCAACAGAGCACGAATTGTTGACCGGCGCACGCATGACTTTAAGCGGCGAGTATGCCCGTATGCAGGACACCTTCGCGAACTTGAGCGTCGGGCTGGTCCTGGCTGCATTGCTGATGTATTTCCTGATGGTGGGTTTGGACAAGTCGTGGGTCGTTCCGATGACGGTCATGCTGACCGTGCCAGTTTCCCTCGCCGGCGTCCTTCCGTTCCTGTACTTCACCGGAACGGCGCTCAACGTGCAGTCATTGCTGGGGATCATCTTTATCGTAGGGATCAAGGTGGCCAACACGGTGCTCATGAGCGACTACGCGCAGGAACTGCGTCGTCACGAAGGCCTAAGTCCGACCGAGGCAATTCGGAAAGCGGCAAGCGTTCGTGTGAGGCCGGTGACAATGACCGCACTGGCGGCGTTCTTCGCCATGATCCCCGCGGCACTGGCACTTGAACACGGCAGTGAAGCGAACGCCCCGTTAGCACGAGCAATTCTGGGAGGCCTGCTTGCGGGCGAACCCGCCACGCTATTCCTGCTGCCAGCGCTCTATTCGCTGATGGTCAAGGATAAACCCGGCACCCAGCACGATCCGCGTCACGATGCCCATCCGGAAACGCTGCCTGATCCCGTCCCGGTGGTGGGATAGAGGAGGTGACGGGCGAGATCCTGTTTTTTTGAGCCGAACGCTTTGCATGGTTACTGCAGTACAAGTGAGTTCATCACATGCAGAACGAGTTCTCTGTTGACGCCAACATCGTGGAACACGATTTCGATTCGACATTTTCCGAGCCTATCCGTGTCGCGATTAGCGGTGCGGCCGGTAGTGTCGGCTATTCATTGGTGTTCCGAATTGTTGACGTAGGAATGTTCTGGACGAATCAATCAGTCATCCTCAGATGCCTGGATGTCCCTGAAAAGCAGAAACGAC
>CBIHQO010000240.1:0-8445 GCA_966211735.1 uncultured Schlesneria sp. | reverse complement strand
TATTGGACCTCCACGCCTGGTTCGAGGCTGCTTTCCGCCGCATATTCAACAGCCGTCTGCAATTGCCAGGCCTCGCTATCGATCAGCATCAGTACGTGCGAATGATATTTGGCGACCTGCGGACGATGACTGACGCTGATCACTGTGGTCCCTGTCTTTTGCAAGGCGGCATACAGTTCGGCTTCATTCTTTTCATCGAGTGCACTGGTGGCTTCATCAAGAATCACATATTGCTTTTCGGTCAGCAGGACTCGCGCAAACGCCAGTCGCTGCTGTTCACCCAGGGAGAGTGTCTTGCCCCAATCCGCTTCGACATCCAATCCGCCGCAGCGTTCAATCAGTTGCGGCAGGTTGACTTTCTCCAGGACCTGTTGAAATTCTTCGTCAGTGACTTCCTTCTTATTATCGGGATAGAGCAGTTGCTCGCGCAGACTGCCGATGATCATGTACGGCCGCTGTGGCAGGAACAGCATTTCCTCGAGCGGAGGTCGGATCACAATTCCTGTCCCGGCATTCCACAGGCCCGCGACAGCACGCAGCAGTGAGCTCTTACCCCCACCGCTTGCTCCGACAATGAGCAGTCCCTCACCCGCCTCCAATTCCATCGACAGGTCGGTTACCAGCTTTCGTTTGAAATCCGGAGTACTCAGGCTGAGTTGTTCGAGCGCGAGGCGTGGTTCTTCGATCGTTTGGATCCGTTCGCGATCATCGCTGGGAGGAGTCGATACCGAGTCCAGTGACTTGGCGAAGCGATCCAGTCGGTTCACACCGGCAGCGAACAGGCTGAGGTTATCGAACTTGTCCACCACAACATTGAGCGCCGTGAAGATCGCCGCGAACGCGCCTGTCGCCTGGACGACACTGCCGATTTCCAGATCACCCGACATCACTTGAGGCGCCAGTAAAACGCCAGGAATAATCAGCGTCGCCGACTTGTAGGTGTATTCGAACAAGTTCAAGAACAGTTGCCAGTTGACCAGCCGATTAAAGTTGGCGAACACTTCCGCAAAGCGTTTCCCGACATAAGTCGCTTCACGATCTTCGCCGCGGTAGAACGCGATCGACTCGGCGTTCTCGCGAATTCGGACCAGACTGAATCGGAAGTCTGCTTCGCGTCGCAATTGGAAGAAGTTCAAACCAACCAGCGGGCGACCAAACAGAAACACCGTGATCAGAGTGCCACTGGCAGCATAGATCAGAATGAAAAACACCAAGCCATGGGAGATCGACCACAGGACGCCGCAAAACGCGATCAATTGCAGCAGCATCTCGGTAAAGATCAACAGAAAATAGATCGATTGCCGGGTGAACGAGTTGATGTCTTCCGCGATTCGCTGATCGGGATTGTCGATATCGGCCGCGAACGCCAGCTTGTAGTAGGCGGTGTTGTTGAAGTACTGCTCCAGGTAGTGCGTCGTCATCCACCGCCGCCAGTAGATCGTCAGCTTGTCGCGCACGTAGTAGTAAAAAGCATACACGGGCACGGCAATCACGACCAAGCCGATCGTGAAGTAAATCGATCGCCAGTACCGATCCGATTCCCGAGCGGCGAGCGCCGACGAGAACTCGCCAGCCTGCTGATTAAGTAGAACAGTCGCGGCTGTATTGGCCAGCATCAGCACCAGCAGCAGCGTCAGCAGCCCTCGTGCGCGCCACTTTTCGTCTGAGACCAAGTAAGGCTTGGACAGCACAAGGAACCGCGGAATGAGACGACCTCTGAACCTGGACATTTGTCGTGGACCTGTTAAGCGACAGCTTCATGTTGTGACATCTGGATCAGCTGAGCCAAGCATTTCCAGTGCCGCATGATTATTCCGCGGGTGAAAAGCAGGATGCGGTTTCGGGGCGGCTCACCTTTGCCATGCCGCCGATCACACTGACACAAAATGACTCAGAACTAGTCATCGCCGTGAAACCAGCGTGATGCGGACTGTTACAAACGATCAGACAGGACCCTGTGAATCGACCGCCTCGGGCTTGATTGCCAGCGCCTGCAGCATCGTCTGAGAATCTGCGGCCGATGGAAGCGGGGCCGGCAATGGAAGAATGCCGGCCTGCTGATAGATCGGTCGAACGAGAGCCCGCAAGGATGGTAAGCGAATCGCGAAGAAGACTCCGGCCACAATCATGATCGTGCCTGAAACGCGGACCGATCCTGAAGCACCGATGCGACTGGCTAAGGTCCCGCCGAACAAGCTGCCAATCGGACCGACCCCCAGAAATGCCATCGAGTACAGGCTCATCACTCGTCCACGTTTGTCATCTTCGACAATGGTCTGTAACAGGGTATTGCTCGACGCCATCAGCAACATCATGCAGCAACCTGTTGTCGTCAGGATCGGCAAGGAGATCAGCAGGCTGGGCGAATACGAGAACGCAATCTGGGCGATTCCCAGGACAATCGCCGCTTGAACAATGATCCGCCCCAGTCCAAGCACTGATTTGCGCGACGCCAGATAGATCGCCGCTCCCAGCGCACCCAGACCGCTCGCCCCGATCAGAAAGCCTTGTGTCCCCGCATTGCCATGCAGCACATCCTTCGCAAAGACGGGCATCAGCACATTCATCGACATCGACACAAAGCTGGCGACCGCAAGCATCAGCAAAATCGTTCGCAATGGCGCAAACCCAAACCCATACGCGAAACCTTCCCTCAAGTGATCGCGAATGCGGGCTGAGGGGCGTGTCACCTGCTGAGGCAGGTCTCGCATCGCCAGGATTGCCAGGAGGACCGCGATATAACTTGCGGCGTTCAAGATGAAGCAGGCGAGTTCACCCCAGGTTGCGATGATCAACCCGGCCAGCGACGGGCCGACCAGTCGAGCCCCGTTGACGATGGACGAATTAAGAGCGATGGCGTTCCCCAGGTGTTCTTTATTCGGAACCATCTGGACCAGAAACGCCTGGCGAATCGGCATATCAAACGCATTGATCACACCCAGCAGGAATTCCAGTGCAATCAATGGCCACACAATGGTCCCTTCCACACTGATGACCACAATCAACAAAATCGCTTGTGCCATCGCGCAGCATTGTGTCACCAGCAGAGACCGATGCAGATTCAAACGATCGGCGATCACTCCGCCCAATGGCGACAAGAACAAACTGGGAATCTGGCTGGAGAAGCCAATCAGACCGAGCAATAAGGGGGACGCTGTCAGGCGGTACAGCAACCATGCCGTTGCAACCTGCTGCATCCACGTCCCAATCAGCGAGATACTTTGTCCCAACAGGAACAATCGATAGTTGCGATGACTGAGAGCCCGCTGGAATGCGCCACCTGCCATAGTCATCGAGATCCTGCGAAACGATGCGATCAGTCTCATCCGCCTCATGGTCATGCACGATGTCGATTCGTGACGGATGGGGAACACCCTAACGACTGATTCAATCGTTTCGTAGCACGGGACAGATCGCATTTTGTGCGTCGACCCCGATTTTTGATTGTGCGCTCCATCGGGTTGGGCGGACTTGAACTTCAAGGACTGCCATTTACGGTGCTCCATCTCGCCCAACCTGGAATTCCGTATCTCGGTCTTCACTGATGTTATGGAAATCAAATGGTCGGTTTTCATCCAATCAGGTTTCCAATTGTCCATCTTTCTGAATGTGATGAACATTCGATGGCTGAGAAGTTCGGACGTATACCAACGTTCACGAGTTTGCTCGCAAAATTGTTACGGTATGTGAATTGCCATTGAAAAATGCTGCAACGAACCGCGTAATCACTGATGTTCGATTCAGCGTCAATGGGATTGCGATCAGGAATCTGGGCCACTTAGAGGAGGCGAACAAATGGTCATGAACGAAGACGTGGTACGGGAAGCCGCTTATCGCAAATGGCAAGAAGCAGGTGAACCGGCAGGCGATGGTGTGCAGTTCTGGCTTGAGGCCGAGCAAGAATGCGGATGCAATGCCTCGGCATGCACAGAAGACGCATTTGACGAAGCGTCCGAAGAATCGTTTCCAGCCAGCGATCCGCCAGCACGAAGTTCAGTATCGCCCGGAATAGGGAAGTCACAGCATCGCCGCAAGAGATAACTCTCTTTCGGATCATGCCAGCAACCAGCCGGAAATTCATCGCGGATACCGCGATTGGCGAAGAGGACAATTGAAGATTACAGGCTGGCCGGATTGACTGACCTCATAGAATGGCTTTCGTCTGCTCTCTCGACGGGACGATTCAGGAGAGTTCATCCGGGGTGATAGTTCCTTAAGGAAATAATGAGATGTCTATGATTGTGACCGGAATCGGAACCGCATCACCGCAAGTTAGTGTCACTCAGACCGCGACTTACGAAACGACTCAGGAGCTTTGCTGCGACTCGGATGAACATCGTCGTGTGATGCAGTTGATCTACCAGGGCGCTGGAGTTCAACATCGAGGCACGGTGCTGCTGGATATCCCTGTGGAGCAAATGACGGACGACACGACGTTCTTCAAAGCTCGTCGCGATCTGGATGACTTCGGACCCACGACGGGCGAACGCATGCAGAAGTACGAAGAGCATGCATTGAGTCTGGCGCTGAAGTCGTGCGAAGAGGCACTGTCGCAGGCTGATCAGGAGATCGCCGAGATCACGCACCTGGTGACAGTTTCGTGCAGCGGATTCAGCGCACCGGGCTTCGATATTGGCCTGATCCAGGAGCTGGGGCTGTCGCCAGCGACCTCACGCACGCACCTTGGTTTCATGGGATGTCATGGAGCATTTAACGCTTTGCGAGTTGCGAAGGCCTATGTCGATGCCGATCCGAAAGCGGTAGTGCTGGTCTGTTCGGTTGAACTCTGCAGCCTGCACCATCACTACGGCTGGTCCACGGAAAAGGTGATCGCGAACGCCCTCTTTGCTGATGGATCCGCGGCCGTCATTTGCCGCAACGCACCAGCGGGTCAAATCCCGGCCCATTCGAAATATGAAGTGATCCGCAGCGGATCACACGTCCTGCCGAAGACACTCGGTGCGATGAGTTGGCGCATTCGCGATCACGGGTTCGAAATGACTCTGTCGCAGAAGGTTCCTGCTCTGATCGAGCAAAACCTGAAGGCATGGATGGTCGAATTCCTCGCCAAGGATGGGCTGACCATTCAAGATATCAGTGGCTGGGCCATTCATCCCGGCGGCCCCCGCATCCTGGACGCCTGCGTCACCGCGCTGTCCATCTCGACCGATGATGTCATGCCGTCGCGTGAAGTTCTGGCTCAGTATGGCAACATGTCGTCGGCGACGGTGCTGTTTTTACTGAAGCATATGAAGCAGCAACCGCTGGTGGGACCAGTTGTCGCGCTCGGATTCGGGCCTGGCCTGACAATTGAAGCGATGCTGCTGAACTCCGAATCGTAAGCATAGGTCGCATGGGGGAGTCGCATGTCAACGGTCGGTGACGTGATGGTCCAGATGTTCGCCTTGGCCGGAGTCGAACGAATCTATGGCCTGGCGGGCGACTCGTTGAACGGTATCACCGATGCCGTTCGACGACATGAGACGATCGAATGGATGCACGTTCGCCATGAAGAGGCGGCCGCCTTCGCAGCGGGAGCCGAGGCGCACCTTACGGGGCGCCTCGCTGTCTGCGCGGGGAGCTGCGGACCGGGGAACCTCCACCTGATCAACGGCTTGTACGACTGCCACCGCAGCCGCGTTCCCGTCGTCGCCATTGCTTCGCAGATCCCCAGTCAAGAACTGGGGACAGGGTACTTTCAGGAGACACACCCCGAACACATCTTCGCCCAATGCAGTCATTTTTGCGAAGTGGTCTCTAACGCCGAACAGGTGCCACGTCTGTTAAACATCGCCATGCAGACGGCACTCTCGAAGCGCGGCGTCGCGGTGATCATTCTGCCAGGTAATCTGGTGATGCAGAAGTTGCCGTCCAAAATCCCACCGGGCCGCTTTCCCGAACCGAGGCCCAGTCTTTCGCCGTCCGAATTTGAATTGGAGGAACTGGCCGGACTGCTGAATGGTGCCAGGGACGTGACCATTCTGGCCGGTGCGGGTTGTGCGGGGGCTCACACCGAACTGGTCGATTTGGCCGCCCGATTGAAAGCCCCCATCGTGCATGCGATGCGTGGCAAGGAACATATCGAGTACGACAATCCGTACGACGTTGGCATGACCGGACTGCTGGGCTTTGCTTCTGGCTATCACGCGATGATGAATTGCAGCCTGCTGCTGATGCTGGGAACGGATTTCCCATATCCACAATTCTACCCGACGGTTGCCACGATCGTGCAGATCGATGCGCGCGGAGAACAGTTGGGCAGACGGACTCATGTCAACTATGGCTATGTCGGTGATACCAAGACCACGCTACGGTTGTTGCTGCCCCGTTTGCAGCAGCACCGGGACGAAGAGCATCTGAATGCCTCCAAGGCCGACTATACCAGGGCTCGCCAGAGCTTAAACGACCTTGCCGTTGAGGATGCAGACGAATCCATCATTCATCCGCAGTATGTCACGCGGGTCCTGGATGAACTCGCTGCCAGCGACGCGATCTTCTCCTGCGATGTCGGGACACCGACTGTGTGGGCCGCCAGATACCTGACGATGAATGGTCGGCGGCGGCTGATCGGTTCGTTCAATCATGGCTCGATGGCAAACGCATTGCCTCAGGCCATTGGTGCCGCAGCCAGTCACAAGGGGCGTCAGGTGATCGCCATGTCGGGCGACGGCGGAATCGCGATGATGCTGGGCGACCTGTTGACACTGCAGCAATTGAACCTGCCCGTCAAAATCATTGTCTTCAAGAATGATTCGCTGGGTTTTGTCGAACTGGAAATGAAGGCCGCGGGATTACTCGACTTCGGAACCGACTTGAAGAATCCTGATTTCGCCAAGATTGCCGATGCTTCCGGATTGCTGGGGCTTACCGTCGAGAAATCGTCAGATGTGCGTCCCAAGATTGCACAGGCCTTGGCACATGACGGCCCGGCGCTGGTCGAAATCGCCGTCACGCGACAAGAACTTTCGATGCCGCCCACGATCACACTTGAGCAAATCAGTGGTCTGGGTTTATTCATGATTAAAGCGGTGCTCAGTGGGCGAGGTACCGAAGTCATCGACCTTGCCAAAGTGAACTTGATACGCAACATCGCCAGTGTGATGGGACTTAAGTAGGACGCGACGACAAGTGCTCTTCATTCTGGTATGTTCGACGTTATGAACGGATTGACTGTCTCACATTTGCGGAAGTGCTACGGCGACCTGACTGCCGTTGAGGATTTGGACCTGCAAGTCAAGCGGGGGGAAATCTTCGGACTGATCGGCCCCAACGGGGCGGGCAAATCCACCAGCATGATGATGATCATCGGACTGCTGAAGCCGGATTCAGGGACGATCTCCTTCGATGATCAACTCTACGATATTCACAATTCAGACATGCGATCGCGGTTCGGACTGGTTCCTCAAAACCTCGCCATCTATCCCGAATTGACGACCGTTCAGAATCTCAAGTTCTTCGGTCGACTTAATGGACTCTCTGGCCAAAAGCTCCAAGAGCGCATCGATTACGTCCTGCATCTCACGGGACTCAAGGACAACGCGAATCACTCTGTCGCGACATTTTCGGGCGGGATGATGCGACGCCTGAACTTCGGCATCGCACTTGTCCACGAACCGGACTTTGTTGTTTTGGACGAACCGACTGTCGGGATTGACCCGCAGTCGCGAAGCAACCTGCTCGACGGCGTGCGAGAACTCAGCAAGCAGGGAACGGGTGTGCTTTATGCCTCGCACTACATGGAAGAAGTCGAAGCCATCTGCGATCGCGTCGCGATTATGGATCATGGTCGAGTCCTGAAAGAAGGGACGATCGACGAACTGCTTGATCGCAATCAAGCAGAACTTTCCATCGAAGTTGAATCATTACCCTCCGAGGTCGCGGTCAAACTGCAGGGTCTTGCCGAAATCGAGACCGACGACCAGGGGAAGACTCGCATTGAGGTCAGTCAGACATTGCATCGTCGAGACGATTCCAACCGTCTGCGAAGTGTTTTTGAGATTTTGGATCGTGCTGGTATCCCTCTGGAGGGTCTCGCGTCTCAAAAGACGAGTCTCGAAACGCTTTTCCTGAAACTTACCGGCCGGAGGCTGAGGGATTGATGGGTGCCTGGGAAATCACACTGAAAGACCTCCGCCTGATCGCCCAAGATCGCGGCGCGTTCTTTACGCTGCTCGCGTTGCCGATCGTGTTTATCGCCATCCTCGGGATGTCGACGGGCCAGATGCTTTCGCAACGCGATGATGTCAAGCTGATCAATATCGGCTTCGTCGACGAAGATCAGACGGAGTTATCTGAAGCGATCTTCGATAATCTGCATTCGATTGGTGGCCTGAAGGTATCGAAGGTCAGAAATCACGTCGAAGCGTTGCGAGAACTGCAGGATGGTCGCAACGGCCTGGCGATCACGATTGGCAAGGACTTCCACAATCGAGTCGAAGACCTGGA
>CBIHQO010000239.1:0-8458 GCA_966211735.1 uncultured Schlesneria sp. | reverse complement strand
TTTTTGCCTTTGGGGTGGGCGGGCCCCGGCCGCCGCCGCGCCTTCGTTTGGCCCCGCTCAAAAACCCCCGCCGCGGCCGGACCCCCCCCCTCCCAAAGACAAAGTCGCGACCCTGTCGCGACGTCGTCACCTGATTTGCAAGCAGAATCTCGCATGGTTATTTAGAACTTCACTCACCCAAAATCAGGAGCAATCTCATGTCCAAGTTTTTGTATCTCTTCTGGAACAATGAAGGCCTCAGCAAATCGACTTCGCCCGAGCGAATGCAGGAACTGACCAAGGCCTGGATGAGCTGGATGGGAGAACTGAAGCAGAACGGCCACGTCGTTCAGCCCGGCGAGCGGCTGGATGGTTCGGGTAAGATGGTTCGCGGCAAAGCCAAAACGGTCACCGATGGACCTTATGCCGAAGCCAAAGACACAATCGGCGGGTATCTGGTTATCCAGGCAAAGGATCTGGCACAAGCCGTGGAACTGGCCAAAGGTTGCCCCGTCCTGTCAGGCGACGGCCTGGTTGAAGTGCGGCCGATCATTTCGTGACTGTCGGGTGTTTGATGCAGGATATCCCCGAATTAGTGGACCATCTTTTCCGTCGCGAGGCGGGGAAGATGGTTTCGTATTTGACGAGGGTGTTTGGCCTGAGTCGCCTGAGCCTGGCCGAGGACGTCGTTCAGGATGCGCTCTGCCAGGCGTTGCAGTCGTGGTCGCTGCACGGATTACCCGACAATCCCTCGGCCTGGCTGATGCGAGTCGCTCGAAATCGGGCGATCGACTTCATCCGCCGTGACAGCCAGTTGGGCGAACTGGCTCCGGAACTGACCACGCTGCTGCAACTGCGTGAGAAGACACTGGAATCGCAGCCAGATTTCGAGAAGGCGATTCAAGACGATCAACTGCGCCTGATGTTTTCCTGCTGTCATGCCGACCTCGCCACAGAAGTTCAGGTGACACTCATCCTGAAGACGCTCTGCGGGTTCAGCGTCGCGGAGATCGCCGGGGCCCTGTTGGCCAACCACGATTCGATCGAGAAGCGGCTGGGCCGGGCTCGCAAACTGTTTCGGGAATCGGGCTCGCTGGCTGAAGTGGCCGATGCCGTGGCATTCTCCGAGCGCCTGGAGGCGGTCTATCAGGCGATCTATCTGCTGTTCAATGAGGGTTATCACGGCAGCCAGTCGGAAACGACGATCCGCGAAGACCTGTGCTACGAAGCCTTGCGATTGGCGCTGCTGTTGTGCGAACACCCTCAGGGGGCTCGACCCAGGACGTTCGCCCTCGTCGCACTGTTTTGTTTCAATGCTGCGAGGTTGCCCGGTCGCGTGGACGCAGAGGGCTTTTTGATTCAACTGGAAAGTCAGGATCGGTCGACCTGGGACCAGCCACTGATCGGCCAGGGATTTGCGTTTCTGGAGAAATCGGCCGCGGGAAATGAACTGAGCGAATTTCATCTGGAAGCGGTCATCGCCTGCTTGCACAGCAGTGCGGAAACTTATGCGAACACGGACTGGAACCGTATTCTGGAACTGTACGACCTGCTCTATCAGTTCAAGCCGACTCCCATCGTCGCGCTGAACCGCGCGATCGCCGCGGGCTACTCGCGCGGACCGGACGAAGGATTGCGGCAGTTGGAATCGGTCCCCGACCTGTCGAAGCTGAAGGACTATCCCTTTTATCCCGCGGCCCAGGGCGAATTCCATCGTCAGGCGGGACGCTTCGCAGAAGCGCGGTCGTGCTTCCAGATGGCGCTCGATTTGGCTCGTAACCCCGCTGAAGCTCAGTTCCTGCAGCGTAAGCTCGCCACGTGCGAGTCGGGCGGTTGACACATCTGACGATCACATCTTGACCAGTCCGCAACCGAATGCCCATCTTAGAACTCATTCCACCTCGCTGTGGCGTCCCGCGAGCAGAAAACCGCTTAGTCTAACCCATGTTCCATCGCGACACGTCAGTGCGACACGCACTATTTTCGGGAACTCGCCGCCCGCTCGTTGCAATTCGGTGGCGGCAAGTTACGCTGCTGCCGAGTTCACTGCGGATGCCGAACTGGGCGATTCCGCGGGTGCGATGGACTCGGATGTCTGTCGCACGCGAACTGATCCGTCTTCATCTGTCGACATCCGGTTGGGACTAACCGAATTGTCGAGATTGCGAGTCCCCAATGACGCAGGTTTCCCTTTCGTTTTCCAGCTACTCCGCCGACGTGTCGGCCGCCAGTGATTCCGATTTCCTGAAGGCAATCGAATGGGAGCGAGGGGCCAATCCGTCCTTAAAAGCGGCAGCCAGTGTCGGGGACGTTAAAGCGTTCATCGCCGCCTGCCAGCAGCACCTGCGACAAGCAAAGGGTGACTCCGCCTCCGGCTACAGCGCGTCGATCCTGTGGTCGCATGCCGCGTTCCCCGATGAAGCCGAACTGGTTCCGCTGCTCGAAGAGGCGATCGGAGTCGCCAAGCCGCTCAAGACGCAACGTCGCCCGGTTGTCAAAGCGACTCGCACGTTCTCTCAACGCGTCGCGTCATTGATCTACGCCCTGACCGGCGAACCGCAGACAGTTCAAACCGATAATGCCGCGTTCGCCCTGATCGCCAGTCTGGAACTGTTGGCCTGCACCGACAACAAACTTCGACCTCAGCAATTCTGGCGGCTATGGCGACATTCGCTCTTGTCCGCAGTTCGGCTGATCCGGGCTCTGCCGGAAGAAGTCGATCCGACGATCCCTGCCGACGTCAATCTGATGGAACGGGGCGAAATCCCTTTCCTGGCCGGATTGGTGTTCGAAGGGATCGCGGGGGCCTCGCTGACGATGAAAGCAGGCAAGAAGGAACTCGGCAGCGACCTGATCGGCAATACCGATACCGACGGGACACCCCACGCTGACCTGGTCGAACGCTTGCCGCTTTGGTTGGCACCGCTGGTCCGAGTAACCCGCATTGGACGGGCATTCGATCTGCGCGTCTGGAATCGTGATCAAGAAGAGCGACTGCAATCGGTTGTCGAACGTTCGATCCCCCTGTGTCGACCCGATGGCCGTGCGGCCCTGTCCAACGGATTGAAGCTGCAGCCCCTTCCAGTCCTGAACGCCGCCGCCGAAGTCTGCGGCCTGCCCGAGGTCGGCCCGGTTGGGTCCTATCTGCGATCGGTCAAGCGAGCGATCTCTGGAAAGCCGCCAGCGCGGCCTCGCGCTGATGGCGTATTGTCGATGCCGTCGAACCAATCCGACTTCGCTCGATTCGCGCTGCTTCGAAGTGATTGGACGGTCCAAGCAGACAGTGTGGCGATTGCTCACCACCGCCATTTTCCGCAACTGGACGTGACCGCCTCGGGGCGACCACTGATTCACGGCGACTGGACGATCAAGCTGACGATCGGCGGGGTGCCGGTCGAACTCGCGGAAGAGTGGAGCTGCGTCTGCTGGCAAAGTGATCCCGATGCGGATTACATCGAATTGCAGATGCTGGGCCCCGGAAAGCTGCGAGTGGAACGCATCGTCATGCTGTCTCGCGCCGAGCGATTCCTGCTATTGGCCGATTCGATCAGCGGCGTCCCCAATCAACGAATCGAGTACCAGTCGGAGCTGCCGCTGAGCGACGACATTCAGCCTCGTCCCGACACGGCGACTCGCGAAGTCCAACTGGCGGCGAAGGGATTCCGTGCCCGCGCGTTTCCGCTCGCGGTGGCTCAGGATCGTGTGCAGAGCACTCCGCACAACTTCGCTGGTGCAGACGGCAAGCTGACCCTGACCCAGGTCGCACAGGGCGAAGGGCTGTTCGCACCGTTGATCCTCGACTGGGGCGTTTCGCGTTCTCGTGGAAACGCTCAATGGCGAACGCTGACCGTGACCGAAGATGGACGCGTCATCGGCCCGGATATCGCAGCCGGACACCGATTGAAAATCGACGACCTGCAACTGCTGATCTTCCGCAGCCTGAAGGACACGGGCCAGTCGCGAGCCGTGCTGGGCCATCACACATGGAATGAAACAGTCGTCGGCCGCGTCAACAAGAAGGGTGATGTCGATCCCTTCCTGATGGTCGAAGCGTAAGTCTTCAGGTCTACTTGACCACTTCCAACTGATTGACAACGCGTCCCACGCCTTCGATTCCTCGCAGCGACTCCTGAGCCATCTGCTTCTGGAAGTACGTCCGGACCGAGCCCGTCAGCAACACGTTCCCGTCGATCAGATCGAATCGGACGGGGCGACCACCGACGTAAGGATCGCGAGACAGCGTCAGATGGATGCGCTGATGCAGGTGTTCGGCGGGGTGCAGAATATAGAACGTGTTCATGGTCGCGGGTCTCGAAGGGGCTGAGAGTGACTTGGTCAGCCCGATGGTGGTCGTCCTGATTCCATCGGTCCTAGTTCAACTTAGATCAAGAATGACTCTGACGACCGGCATAAATTGCTGCTTTCTGCAACTTTTTCAGGTGGCCGCCGTTTCGCACGGGCCAATGGGCGAGATGATCTTGCCGGTTATTCCGTGTTTTGCGAGCTTTCCGTCGCCAGTTTCGCTCTGAACCATGTCCGTCTGGCGAATGAATCCTGAATTTCTGAAGAACCCACGGTCAGCCTCCTCACTTCTCGATTGCTCCCTGCCATGTCGTCGACGTTGTTTAACGTGCTGTTCGCCTGGAAGTGTTCGAGCACCCATCACAAGCTGGCGCTCGATGCTTTGAACCATATTCGCGGCCCGGCCGCGGACAACTGGCGGAATCTGTGCCTGAAGAACGTCGAGACTTATCTGGATGGCTCGAAGGCTCCGGATAACAAGTTCAAGGACTTCAAGAACCACGTCCTGCATGTCCGTGACAACTATTGGGGCGGCGCGATTGTTGCGACCCAGAAGTGGTACGACGCCACCGTCGAAGCGCTGCGAGCGAAAAAGTGGTCTGACGCGATCTATGCCGCCGGCGTTCTCAGCCACTATTACACCGACCCGATTCAGCCCTATCACACCGGCCAGTGTGAAGCCGAAGGGGTCGTGCATCGAGCGGCCGAATGGAGCATCGCGTGTGCCTATCGCGACCTCACCGACATCCTCGAAGCGGATCTCGGGGGCTGGCCCGAAGTCACCGTGCCCAACGGAACCGACTGGCTGCCGAAGATGGTGAAAGCGGGAGCCGACCTCGCCAACCCGCACTACGAAGCCTGCATCGAACACTACGATATCAAGCAAGGAGTGAAGAATCCGCCGGCCGGTCTGGATCAGGAGATGAAAGATCGAATCGCCAAGTTGATCGGCCACGCCGTCGTTGGTTACGCCCGCATCATGGAACGCGCCCTGGCCGATGCGGAAGCCTCGCCCCCTGCGACCAGCATCACACTGCTGGGGATCATGTCTCAACTGACCATCCCGATCTTCTGGGTCACGAAGAAGCTGAAGGACGCCAAGGAACGTGCGATTGTCGAAGCGACGTTCAAAGAGTTCCAGGCGACCGGCAAGGTTGTCGACGCGCTGACCGAAGACGATTACACGATCCGTGCGATCCACGCCGAGGAAGTCCTGAAGCAGCCTCTGGAGCAACTCGACGAACAGCCGGCGCCGACTTCGATGGGTGTCGCGCACGGAACAGGTGCACCCGCGCGGCCTCGTCCGACAAAGCCGGTGAAACCCACGGCCGTCGCTGCGCCACCCGCCGTTGCCGACGCTCCGAAACCTGCACCGACCAAGCCACCGAAGGTCGAACCGCCGAAGATGGAGCAGAAGCCCGTTGAGCCCACGAAAGCACCAGCCACGAAGCCGGTGGTGGCTCCGATCGCTGCGGTCAAACCGCAAGCCGCGACGCCGCCAGAAACAACTCCGGACCGTCTCTACCTCGATCTGAGCATGCCGGTCGAGAAAGCGCCTTCTATCGGAGCGAAGACTGCCGCGGTCCTCGAGAAACAGGGGATTGAGACCGTCGGAGACCTGTTGTCCGTCGATCCAGACCGCCTCGCTGATCGAATCAAAGATCCGCATATCGACCCCTACACAATCCTCACCTGGCAGATGCAGGCCGACTTGTGCTGTACCGTGCCCAGCTTACGAGGCCACGACGCCCAGATCCTGACGGCGTGCGGCATCAGTCATCGCGATGAACTGGCATCCGCTCACGCCGACGCCCTATTGCAGAAGGTCAATTCGTTCGTCATCACGCCCGCCGGTGAACGAATCCTGCGAGGCGGCGAACGACCGGATCTGAAAGAAGTCTCACACTGGATCGCCTGCGCCAATCAACCGCCGCAAGCGAAAGCCGCTTAAGCCCCCTGGCCCGTCAACACTCAACCTTTCATCGCGAATCTTCCCCCAACCTACTCCGCGGCCAACTGACTCTTTAACCGATCACCAATCAGGTTGATCGCTTCCACCGCCGTGTCGAACTGGTCGACTCGTTTCAGGAACGCATGGATCATCCCGTCATATTGAACAAGTTCCGTCGCCACGCCCGCCGCGCGGAGGGCGACTGCATACGCCTCTCCTTCATCGCGCAACGGGTCGAATTCGGTCGTCAGGATCAACGCAGCGGGCAGCCCCTGTAGTGACTCCGCCAATAGCGGTGACGCGTACGGCTCACGCATCTGTTCGGGCGACTGGACGTAGTGGTTCCAGAACCAACGCATCTGCGACGTCGTCAGGAAGTACCCATCCGCGTTCTCCCGATACGAAGGTCGATCGAAATCACAGTCGGTGATCGGATAGATCAAGGCCTGGAAGGCAATCGCAGGGCCGCCACGGTCCCTCGTCATCAGGCACAACGCCGCAGCAATGTTTCCACCGGCACTATCGCCACTGACGGCAATCCGGGTCGGATCGATCTGCAGTTCGCTCGCATGTTGCACGACCCAGTTCAAGGCGACGTAGGCGTCCTCCACGGCAGCCGGGTACTTATGCTCAGGAGCCAGTCGGTAGTCGACGGAGATGAACACGCAACCAGATGCCTCGGCCAACCGCTGCACGAGATCATCATGGGTCTCGATGTTATTCAACACCCAGCCGCCGCCATGAAAATACAGACACGTCGCGAACGGAGCGGTCCCCACCGGCCAGTAGATGCGAACCTTCAGTTCGTCACCATCCGGTCCAACGATCGACCGAGTCTCCACGCGAGCCAGCTTGGCGGAAGCCATCTTCACCGTGCTGCCCAGGATCAACGCACGGCGAGTGACGTCGAGCGGCAACGATTCCATCGCCGGGTTTTTCAACAGACTCAGTTGATCCAGAAATTTTGCCGCTTGAGGATGCAGAGGCATAAGTCGCATTCTTTCGTCAGATCAAATTCGAGCACTCAACTTATCGAGAGTGGTCTTCGAGTAAAGGTGGGGAACATTGCAAATTGCCAATTGCAAAATGCAAATTTTAAATTGGAAGAGGGAAGCGGACAAAGTGACTGCACAGTATTACTACTTGCAGACCACTTGAACCATCAATCGGCCCAGCCAGACCAGGAACAGGCCGCCGGCAACTTGCGATACCACATTCACCCCGGCCAGCAAGACAGCCGACGATCGCATCGCGTTGATGGTGTCGTTGCCAAACGACGAAAACGTCGTGAAGCCCCCCAGGACCCCCACGACCAGAAAGAGTCGCAGCGACTCCGAAGATTCCGCGCGACTCTCAAACACCTGCGAGAGGGCTCCGATCAACAGGCAGCCGATCAGGTTGACCAGCAACGTCCCAATCGGAAATCGCTCCGCAAAAACACTCTGCGCCACGTTCGTCACGACAAACCGCAGCGCCGACCCGATAAATCCGCCCACACCCACCAAGAACACGTTGCCCATGCTTCACTTTCCAACCTGATTCCTGCGGAGATCGCAAACTCTCGACGCTCAAGATCATAGCAAGCCTGATTTCGTAGCATCACGGTTGCATGACACAACTCTTCTGGGAGGGGGAGGCTCCTGCCGAGCCGCGCGTGTTATTGTGAGTCCATCGACATGCGCGGCTCAGCAGGAGCTTCGCCCTCCCAATTTGACGCAGACGCTGCCACGCGCCTGTGCTGCATGACACAACCTCCCGGCGAACACGATCTCGGATCAATTCCATAACATCCGCCACCGAGTTCATCTCGGTGGAAGTGGGCTTTTGCACTATTGAGACGGGCGGCTGGTGACGTAGTGCACAAGCCCGCCTCCATCGAGACAAGCTCGAAGGGGTCAGGAATCAGCGTCGTCAATTCCGACAACCTCACGGCTGCATGACACAACCTCCGGTTTTCGGCGATTGGAGCCAAAGCGGTGTCGAGCCACCGCACTCCACAGTCGGCGAGATTGGCTACCAGGAATGCCGGCTGACTGGCACTCTGGTTGTCGCTCTCTTGTGCCATGAATCGGGTGACTCGATCAATCCCCTATTTCACATTTTTGAGCAATTCATTCGAGGTTTTGTCGGGTCTGGAAAGATCTCATTACGGCGGGTCGACTCAAGATCTTGGTGCGTGTCGCTGGAAGATGTTCGCACATCGACCTAGCCCAATCTCTGGGCGAG
>CBIHQO010000238.1:0-8491 GCA_966211735.1 uncultured Schlesneria sp. | reverse complement strand
CTTCACCAACTCGGGCACCGAAGCGACGATGAGTGCCATTCGCGTTGCTCGAGGTTTCACCGGCCGCAATACACTGATCAAGTTTACGGGTTGTTATCACGGACACGTCGACAGCCTGCTCGTGAAGGCGGGCAGTGCCGCGCTGACGTTGGGGACGCCTTCAAGCCCCGGTATTCCCGCTGGCTGCACGGCTGATACGCTGTGCCTGGAATACAACGACTGCCAGCAGTTGGAAGAGACGTTCGCCAATCGCGGCGATGAAATTGCCTGCGTGATCCTGGAGCCAGTGGTCGGCAACATGGGTGTCGTCGTTCCGACGCCTCAGTTCCTCTCGACGTTGCGTACGTTGTGCGATCGACACGGCACGGTGTTGATCTTCGACGAAGTAATGACTGGTTTCCGAGTCGCGTTTGGGGGGGCTCAGGAGCGGTTCCAGATCCGGCCCGACATGACGACCCTGGGCAAGATCATCGGTGGCGGTATGCCGGTTGGTGCCTACGGCGGTCGACGCGACATCATGAGCGTCGTGTCACCTTCGGGACCGGTGTATCAAGCAGGAACCTTGTCCGGTAATCCCGTGGCCATGGCGAGTGGCATCGCGACACTGCAGACGCTGAAGGCCACCAATCCTTATCCGCGCCTGGAGCAAGTGACGCAGCAACTGACCAGCCGGTTATCCGAACTGGCGACGAAAGCAGGCCTGGAGCATACGATCCCGCAAGTCGGCAGTATGTTTACTCTGTTCTTCAATAAGGACGCCGTCACGGACCATCGAGTTGCCGTGAAAAGTGACACGGCTCGGTTTGCCCGTTACTTCCACGGCATGCT
This sequence comes from uncultured Schlesneria sp., assembly GCA_966211735.1. GTDB lineage: Bacteria > Planctomycetota > Planctomycetia > Planctomycetales > Planctomycetaceae > Schlesneria. The sequence continues at coordinate 7,663 of CBIHQO010000238.1, read as the reverse complement.
GGATCACGGCGTCTATCTGGCCTGCAGCCAGTACGAAGCGAATTTCGTCTCGGCGGCTCATTCCGAGGCTGAGATTCAAGCGACCTTGAAGGCCGCCGAAGCGGTGTTCGCCACTCTTTGATGGGTCTCGGCATTTTCCCGCATATTCTGAAAAAATGCATGTGATGGCTGTAGAGGACAACTTCGCGAATTCGTTTTCCCTTAAGTAAGCATTCGCAAACCACGTCTGTTGAGCTGTCCGCCAGCTCGAAAATCGATTCCGTGTCTGCCCGAAATGAACCTGTCGGCACTCACTATCGGCTACGTGGTCGATAGAGGGATCGCCGCTTGCTTCGTCTGCCGCTTAAGGAGCCAGTCATGCCTAGATCATCTTTGAGTCGACTCTCAAAAATCGGCAGCTTTGTGGTTTCGGGCGCACTTTGCCTGACGTTGATGGGTGCCAATCGCGGCGCGATTACGAAACCGACTCTGAACCCGGACGCTCCCGTCGTCGAACTGTTCGATGGAATTGATAACGATCAATTCGACGCGCGGTTAGTCGCTCAAAATGCCCATGACGGGAAGATCTTCATCACCAACAAAACGGACAAAGCGTTGACGGTCGCGGTGCCGAAGGGATTGGTGGGAGTCCAAGTGCTAGCTCAATTCAACGGCAACCAGATGAATCAATTCGGCTTGGGGAACGGGCCGAATATTGGATTGAACAACGGGATGCAGGGGCAAAACGGTGCTGCTCAATCTGTGGGTGGCAACGCAGGCATCATAGGGCAGAACGGCCAAAATGGAGCCCAGAACGGCAACAACGGATTTAATCCAGGAATGAACGCGTTCCCCGGTGCCGGCATCCTGTTCTCGATTCCGCCGGAGAAGACGGTTCAACTCGCATTCAACTCGGTGTGCCTGAACTACGGTCGTCGCGAACCGCACGCCGGGATGAAGTACAAGCTGGCGAAGGCCGAGTCCGTCACCACTGATCCGGTGCTGCTGCAGTTGCTGGAAGACTATTCACCCCGCACCGCTCGCGATGCCCAACAAGCCGCCGCCTGGCATCTGGCGAACGGACTTTCATGGGAACAGATTGCTCAACTGATGGATGAAAAGATTCCTGGCAATCCGACCCCACTCTTCAATGCGCAGCAGATTCAGTCTGCGAAGATGTTGGTCGCGAAATCCGAAAAGAGTGCGGTCGATCGTCCACAAAAAGTGGAGAAGAAGATCGAGACCGCTCGATCCGTGGTCGCGAAATAGCATCCGTGGTTCCGCTATTTCGCAGCAGTGACGGCGGGTCTTGCCCGCCGTCACTGTTTAATCTTTTAGAATCCCGTCCAACTGTTGCAGCGCGGCTAACGCTCCGAGTGGCAGCGAGATGCCGTCTTCCGGCGTGGCAGGATCGCGAGGGTTGATCCGAATCAACCGACCGCCGCTGCATTTAGATGCATAGCGAACGGATGGGACAGCCAAACCCGCTCCCATTTCGACGACGACCAATTGCGACGGATCGATCTTTCTCAACCACGCCTGATATCGCCGTGCCTGTTCTTCGGCGCGATCATCCACCCAGCTTCGATCATGAAACATCAGGATGTTCGGTCGAGCGATCTCTCCACACGCAGCGCAAACTGGTGTCTGCGATTCGGTTCGAATCGTGGTTGGGTCAACATCCAATTGCAGCGAGTCCGCGGGCCAGACGCGATTGAGACAAGGGGTGGAGCATTGCAGGTGATGAATCGAACCGTGGCATTCCAGGATCCGCTCGGACGGAAAGCCTGCTTTCTGAAATTGTCCGTCGACATTGCTGGTGAAGACAAAGTAGCCCCGCGGCATTCGCTCAGCCCAGCGACGCAAGATTCGAAATCCTTCATGAGGGATCGCGGCTCGATAGAGATTCAGTCGATGCCCGAAGAAGCCCCAAGCGAGTGACGGGTCTGTCTGAAACCAATGCGGCGTCGACATGTCGCTGAACTTGCGTCCTTGGAAGGGCGGATACGCCTTCCAGAAACCTTCCGGCCCGCGAAAATCGGGCAGCCCCGAATCCACCCCCATCCCAGCCCCCGCCGCGATTAAGAGCGCCTGCGCCGACCGAATCGCTTCGGCCGCACGACGTATTTCCTGCTGCAGGTTGTTCATGCTGAGGTGGCTAGTTCGGACGTTGCGGATCAGAAAAGTAATCAACTGCTCAGAGCCATGATCGTCGTCTTGGGTTCGCTTTGCCATCAGGTAGCGTCGGTTCAGCCTGTCCCACAACTCCAAACGCCACACTTCGTGGAGCAAGGATGTCTCGCTGACCCTCAAGCGATTACTGACTATTGAAACGCTCTCTTGATTGGACCCAAAGCTCCGTCGAGCCGGAACACTCTAAGGTCGCCATCTGCACGAGTTCCAGAGTCCGCTGCTACAACCGCCACAACGCCTACAATCGCTGCTTTTACGCACCTGTCGCTGCATCGAGCAAAATCGAATCATTGTTGCCACTTTGCCACATCTCGTGAGCTATGTTTCAACCGGAACGCCTCAAATCGAAATTCGCGAAGACGAATCTTCCTTCGACGGCGTCCCGTGCGGGCGCAGTTAGATTTCGGCCATAGATACCATCCGCGACATCCGGATGCGTCCGCTCAAACCCACCGAATTCTTTGGAGTTGTGACATCGTGACCGACGCTGCCATGCAATCGACCGTCCACATCAGTGCCATCCGACAAGTGCTCGCTCAACACGGACGTTTGACCGTCGATGTCCTCACCCTGGACGAAGACTTCGACCTGTATGGCGCGGGCCTCACCTCGCTGGCGACCGTCGGAATCATGCTGGCTCTGGAAGACCGCTTCGAAGTCGAATTTCCCGAATCGATGCTCAGCCGCGGCACATTCCGCAGCGTCTCTTCGATCTCTGAAGCCGTCGCGAACCTGACGAATTAAGGGTTGAGTCATGGGTCGCGCCTCCACGTGGACCAGTGCGCCGATTGCCCTACCCTTATCCTATTTTCATTTCTGGCAACTTCTATCCCCTCGCGAGTCCCCTCATGATGACCGCCGTTGCAGACTTGCCCGTCTCTTCCGCCGCCCCCGCGCCGGAAGCGTTCGATTTTGATGAGTTGCTCCGTCGAGTTCACGCGGTCGGACGTGATGTCCTCGCAGTGCACGCGAGTGACGTTGATCGTCAGGCGCGGTTCCCGGTGGAATCAATCACGGCGATGAAAGAGGCGAAGTTGCTGAGTGCCTACGTTCCTGTCGAATACGGCGGAATGGGGCTGAATATGATTGAAACTGCTCGCCTGTGCGAAGCGATGGGACAGTACTGTGGCTCGTCCGCCATGATCTATGCGATGCATTGCATTCAAGTCGCCTGCGTCGTCCATCACGCGCAACAGTCGGCCTATTTCCGACGTTATCTGCGTGACCTGGTCACAGAACAACGACTGATGGCTTCGGCCACGACCGAAATTGGTACCGGCGGCGATCTGCGATCCAGTGTCTGTGCGATCGAAGTCTCAGGCGATTGCTTCACGCTGACGAAGAAGGCTCCGGTCATCTCGTACGGTGAGTATTCGGATGACATCCTGGTGACCTGTCGACGATCGCCCGATGCTCCCGCCAGTGAACAAGTGCAAGTGATGGTGAGACGCGGCGAATATACTGCCGAGCCGCTGTCCACATGGGATACGATGGGCTTCCGCGGAACCTGCAGTTCCGGATTCACGCTGACGTCACACGGGTCGACCGATCAGATTCTGCCGACGCCGTTTGATGAGATTCTCTCGCAGACGATGCATCCTTACTCACATATCGTGTGGGGGGCACTTTGGACGGGAATCGCTGCCGATGCGGTGAATCAAGCTCGCGCCTTCGTCCGAGCAGAGGCTCGCAAGACACCGGGCGAAACGCCGATCTCGGCCATTCGTCTGGCCGAAGTGGACCTCGTGCTGCAAGAGATGCGACACAACGTCTATAGCCTGGCTCGCGAATATCACGAGCTGTTGTCGAACGATTCACGCGAGTCGATCCATGGCTTCGGCTTCTCGATTCGGACCAACAACCTGAAATTGTCCTGTTCACAGCGGATCGTCGAAATCGTCGGTCAGGCGCTGTTGATCTGCGGCATTCAAGGTTATCGCAACGATTCCAAGTTCAGCTTGTCTCGGCATCTCCGCGATTCCTACGGTGCCGCGTTGATGGTTAACAATGACCGTATCACCAAACTTAACGCCACGATGTTGCTAGCCCATAGAGAGGGACATTGACGATGTGCATGGCCACCATGAGTCTGAATGAAGCTTATCAGCACTGCCAGGACGAACTTGTCGCGGCAGGTCTGCTGATTCGATCAGGTGTTCCCGGTCTGTATGGATTCAGCGGCGTTTTTGAAGACGTGATCGAACGCTTTGAGTTGGCCGTCACCAAGCGAGCCAAGCCGCTGAAGGCTGAAGTGATGCGGTTTCCGGCGATCATCAATCGCAAGCACTACCTGCAAACAACGCACATCGAGAACTTCCCCGACCTCATGGGATCAGTTCAAAGTTTCATGGGGAACGAACACGATCACGCCAAGCTGCTCGACAAGCGAGCCCGCGGCGAAGATTGGACGCAGGATCTGCTGCCGACCGAAGTGATGCTGACGCCTGCCGCCTGTTATCCGCTGTATCCCACGGCGTCCGGAACGACACTGAGTGCCGAAGGCCGATTGGTGGACTTGCGATCATTCGTCTTCCGCCACGAACCATCACCCGATCCAGCCCGCATGCAGATTTTCCGTCAACGCGAATTCGTTCGCATGGGAACAGCCGAACAGGCCTTGGAACACCGTGCCTACTGGTTGCGGACGGGGACCGAGATTCTGAATTCGGTTGGACTGCAGGTTGAAAGCGTCGTAGCCAACGATCCATTCTTCGGACGTGGCGGACGCATGATGGCTGCGGCTCAGAAGGAACAGGACCTGAAGTTCGAATTGGTCCATCCAGTCGCGACGACCGAAAAGCTCACCGCGATCACGTCGTGCAACTACCACTTGGATCACTTCGGTCATTCGTTCGATATCAAGACCGCTGACAACGAATATGCCCACACGGCATGCATCGGGTTCGGTCTGGAACGTATCGCGCTGGCTTTGTTCATGACACACGGATTTGATCCGGATCACTGGCCTTCTGACGTGAAGAGTGTACTTGCACTATGACGAAACCGGTCTTCCCAATCCGTGCCGATGGCTATCAACGCCATGTCATTCACACCAGGGAACGGCACTGGGCGGAAACAAATTGCTACGTCGACGTTTGGATCGAACTCCTGCATGCGTGGGGGTTCGATCCGATCGCGGCGATGCCATTCACGGTCGCCATCGATTTTGAAGGCGACCAGTGGACCTTCTTCAAGTTTCCACACACTGATCTGCGATCGCTCTACGGCCTGGATGTCCAGGAACTGGCGATCTGGCAACCGCTGGTCGAGCATGTGGAAGAACAGGTCGGTCTTGGTCGGCCGGTGCTCGTGGAACTCGATTCGTTCTACCTTCCCGACACGGAAGGGACGGCGTATCGACGTGAACATACCAAGTCAACAGTTGCGGCCGTCGCTATCGATGTCGCTAATCAGAAACTGGGCTATTTCCACGGTCAGGGCTTCTACGAACTGAGCGGCGAAGACTTCGTCAAGGTGTTCCGAATGGCCGGGCCCCACGATCCCGCGATGCTGCCTCCGTATGTCGAATTCGTCAAACGACGGGCCAATCGAGGCACGACCGGTCGTGAGCTAGTGAATACATCGCTATCGCTGCTCAAGCAGCAGTTAACGCTGATTCCTGACACGAATCCGTTCGAGAAATTCAAGACGCGATTTGCTGCTGATGTCGATTGGCTAATGACGGAGCCGATGGAAGTCTTCCATCAATACTCATTCGCGACCCTGCGTCAGTTCGGTGCCTGTTACGAAATGGCGTCGCTCTACTTCGACTGGCTCGGGGCTCATGACGTGGCTGGCCTGGAAGTGGCTCGCGATGCGTTTGGCCAACTGGCGACCGGTGCCAAGACGATGCAATTCCAATTGGCGCGAGCGATGGCACGCAAGAAACCGATCAATTTGTCACCCGTGGATGACATGGCGGGAACCTGGCAGACAGCGATGAATCATCTGAAGTCGCATGTTCTCGCGAGTTGAGTGGTTGAACAGGGCATCCGAAGGGTGGCAGTCATTGCGATGGCATCGAATACCAGTGAGAGAGTGATCACCAGCCAGGGTTCGCTGAGCCCCTGGCTGTGCTGCGCTCATCGACCAGGATCGATTGCCAATCCGTCTCAACTGACGGGAGCGGCGTCCGAATGGTTGCCGGCGACGGTCCCCTGCACCGTGGCTTCCACGCTGGCCGCGAATCAGCGGTGGTCGTTCGATTGCCCTCCCGACATTGATGCCGATGATTGGTGGTTCGCAACCTCTTTCCAAGCCAAAACTGGAAGTGAGCAGCACCCGACTCGTCTGCAACTGGACGGTCTGGCAACGCTCGCCGAAGTCTGGCTGAACGGCGAACTGCTGCTGAAAACGGACAATATGTTTCGCCGCTATTGCGTCGACGTCTCGTCACGACTGCGGCTCGAAAACGAGTTGATCATTGGCTTCCGGTCCATCACCGAAGACTTGAAGGCGAAACGCCCCCGGCCTCGGTGGAAGACCAATCTGGTCAACAACCAGCAACTCCGTTGGCACCGGACCAGTCTGCAAGGTCGCATTCCCGGCTGGTCACCCCCTGCTCCGGTGATTGGTCCGTGGCGGGGTGTTCGCCTGGAAACAGGCCCGATTACACCCCATTCGCTGACACTGCGACCACAACTCGAAGGAACTGTCGGTGTCGTGACGCTGGACGGTCAACTTCTCTCGGCGGTCCCCATTCAACGGGCTTCCTTGCGGGTCGGCGCTCAAGTCGAAACGCTGCACCTTGAGCGTGAGGTCGATGGTTATTCGGTTCGAGGGAAGCTGCAGGTCGCCAACGCTCGTCAGTGGTCGCCGCACACGCATGGTCAACCCGTGCTGTACGATTGCGAACTCATTCTGGAATCGGGGGACATCCGCTATCGCATCGCCTGCGATCCGCTTGGATTCCGCAAAGTCGAAATCTCAACGGCCGATGGCTTTCAAGTCTTGATCAATGGGCAATCCATTTATTGCCGCGGTGCCTGCTGGACCGTTTGCGATATCCTGACGCTGTCTGGTACTGAAGAGCAGCTGCGTCACGACCTGACGCTTGCTCGTGACGCCGGAGTGAACATGCTGCGCGTCGGCGGCACGATGGTCTACGAGAGCGACTCGTTCTATCGCCTGTGTGATGAGCTGGGGATTCTCGTCTGGCAGGACTTCATGTTCGCCAATATGGATTACCCCGTCGATGACGAATCGTTTCGTCACAATCTGGTCTCCGAAGTTAGCGAACAATTGCGGCGCTTGGCCAGGCACGCATGTGTCGCTATTTACTGCGGAAATAGCGAGATTGAGCAACAGGCCGCAATGCTGGGGATGCCTCGCGAAATCTGGACGAATAGTTGGTTCGCTCAGGAACTTCCGGAACTTTGCGAACGCTTCCATCCGGGAACCGGTTACGTACCGTCGACTCCGACCGGAGGTGCCCTCCCCTTTCAGCCAAATACCGGTTTGACTCACTACTACGGTGTCGGTGCTTACCTGC
>CBIHQO010000237.1:0-8514 GCA_966211735.1 uncultured Schlesneria sp. | reverse complement strand
ATACTCGCGATCGAATCTATGTCGCCGATCGCGGCAACAAGCGAGTTCAAGTCTTTACGACGGACGGCAAGTTCGTCGCCGCCTGGACCGAAGCTGGCAATCCGTTCGGGCTGCTGGTCACACCCGACGGATTGATCGTCGCCGACGGGGATGCTCATCGGCTGACGTTGCTGGACTTCGAAGGCAAGTCGCTGGGAAGCTGGGGCACGCCCGACACGCTCAAGCTGCCGCATCTGATGGCTTTGGGAACCGACGGCACGCTGTATGTCACGGAAGTCGATGGCAAGCGAGTTCAGATGTTTCAGCGAGCGAAGTGAGCCGATGAATGCGACGCCACGGGTGCCATGTCGCTCCGCTCTTTAAGGCGCACGGATTTGCAGTTGGCTTACTTCTCGCGGAGCGAGAAGGCTACTTGTCAAAGAACGACGGCAGCCCAGACGACGGCGCGTCGCTGGGCTGAACACGTCTCCCCTGGGATCAGTCGGTTAAAATACGTCGAGGACGTAGTGATGACCCATGTGATACGGCTTCTTGGTGGGGTAGAAGTTGTACCAGTTCTTGTTGTAGACCGGGATCTGGCGTTCCTGTGGGTAACGGTTGTACAAGCTGTTGTACTCGCGTGGCGCCTGATAGTTGTGGGGGTAGTAGACGTAGGGGTAGTAGTTAAACCGACCCCAATCGGATGGCTGGCCTTCACCGGCAGCTTGTGCCGATTGCCCGCCCGCCAGAACCGCCGCTCCCACCAGCAGCATCGCCAATAACGCTCGACGCATTGTCTTCTCCTATCAGATCTGCCAACGGATGCGGTCAATCCGCCAAAGTTTTGACGGGCTCAAAGTCTGACGTAACAAATTCATGCGACTGCCAACAATCACAGAATCGAGATATACATCGACCAGCCGGTCCTCGTTACGATAGGAAAACTCACGAGAATCGTTGCGATCGTCAGAGTCGATCATTCAGCAACGATTGGAGGCAGGCATTTCGCAGGGAAGCATTTATGAGAAGGCATCCATTGAATTCATCACGGCTGGCCACGTTGGCCGCTCGACACATTGCGTGCTGTCTGGCGCTGCTGGTCTGGCTGGGAGTCGCCGTCGGTCAAGACGCGGCCTCAACCGAAGCGGTGACTTTTGCGCCGGCGATCAAGCCGGAGCAGATGAAGACGCACATCGAGTTTCTGGCGAGTCCCGAGATGTCAGGGCGGTCCGGAGCGGCCAAGGTCGAAGCCAGACGCTATATCATCGATCAATGGAAAAAGGCGGGTCTGCTGCCCTTGTTCACATCAACCACGGGCCAGGACAAGAATGACGCCAAGAAAGTTGGCGTGTTCGAGCAGGCGATTCCTGGCAACACTGACGAGAAGGGCAGAATCCCGATCGTCGGTTACAACATTGGTGCCTGGCTGCCGGGGAGCGACCCCAAGCTGGCTCATGAGATCGTGATTGTGAGTGCTCATTACGATCACCTGGGAACGCGAGACGGCCAGGTCTTTGCCGGAGCCGACGACAATGCGTCGGGGGTGGCGATGCTGATCGAGACCGCTCGACTGACGGCTGCGGACCCTGTCCGCCCGAAGCGAAGCATCGTTTTTGTCGGCTTTGATCTGGAAGAACATCTGCTGTGGGGATCGCGATGGTTTGCCGCCCATCCGCCGTGGCCGATTGAACGCGTGAAACTGTTTATCACGGCCGACATGATCGGCCGATCGCTGGGAAGTTTGCCACTACCCGTTGTGTTCGTGATGGGGAGCGAACGTGCCGTCGAACTGCGTGAGGTTCTGGATCAGGTCGGGACACCCAAGGGCCTGGAGATCTGCCGTTTCGGAACGGATGTGGTCGGGACCAGAAGTGACTATGGTCCCTTCCGAGACCGCGAGATCCCGTTCCTGTTCTTCTCGACGGGCGAACATCCCGACTATCACACGCCGCGCGATACGCCGGATAAGATCGAATACGACAAGGCCGCCCGCGTGGCCAGCGTGATCTTGAAAGTCGCGCGATTCGTCGCCGAAGCACCTCAACCGCCCATTTGGATCGCAGCGGATCAGCTCGGATTGGAAGAACCGAAGGCGTTGCTCAAAATCACGAATCTGCTGATGGAATCTGACAAACAGAAGCCGCTGACGACAACCCAGCGATTCCTCGTGAGCAATGTGCGCGTCAAAGCGAAGAAGGTCATCGAGGCGAATCAGATGACAGCGGACGATCGTGCGTGGCTGGTGCGGATGTCACAGGCGCTGCTGGCGGCGGTGTTCTGAGTCGGTAGGGTGCGTGGAGTCGTCGGAACGCACCAGTGATGTTATTTGGCGAGAAGGTGGTGTGTTTCGATGACTGCACACACCCTACAAAACCCTTACAGCGTGATGTTCATCTCGCGCTGCTTTACTCGTGCGATGGCCGCTTCGTCGATGGTCACGCCGAGGCCTGGGCCGGTGAGCTTTGGGGCCCAGCCGCCGTAGCCGAAGGTGATGTCTTGCTTTGTCAGACGCTCGCGGACGAGGAACCGATCGAAGCTTCCTTCCAGATAGCGGATACCCGCCACCGAAGTTGCGAAATGGCGACCGGCAGCGGAGAGGATGCCTGTCTCGCCGACCTGGCAGCCGAGCTGATATCCCAAGCCGGCCTGATGTGCGACTGCTGCGAGACGGAGCGAGTTCAAGAAGCCGCCGCACTTGGACAGGCGGATGTTGAACAGATCACACGTTCCGCGCTCGATCGCTCGACGTGCATCGACCATGCTGCAGAGCGATTCGTCCAGCATCAGTGGCACACCGACTCGACCCCGGAGCGCCGCCAGTCCGTCGACCTGTTCGTGAGGGACAGGTTGCTCAACGGACGTGATCCCATAAGGGGCCAATGCCGCCAGCTTGGCTTCCAGGTTCGCGCAGGTCCAAGCTTCATTGGCGTCGAGTCGCAGATCGAAACGACGCCCCAGCATGAACCGCAGCCGCCGCAGCATGGCGCGGTCATCAACACCTTCGACACCCGTCTTCACCTTGGCAGCTCGCAGACGAAACACCTGCAAAATGAACGCGCGAAAGATCTGAGCCGTCAGGCTCATCGCGGTGAAGACCATGCTGTAGCGGACACGTTCGTGCTGAGCTCGGATCGGAGCGGTTTCTGGAAGCAGCGGCGTGACCGACGACAGGGGTTGCTGCAAGGAGCGGCAGACCGCATCGAGAACACTCAGTTCCAGTGCGCAGCGGACGGAGTTGCCAAAGCAATCGCGGTCGTCGACCGTCGGACGCGTCAGTTGGAAGCGATCCAACAGGACGATGGCTTCGGGAAGATCAGTAAAAGGGGCGGCCAGTTGCTTCGAGAAATCGGTCGCTTTCAGTAATGTCCAGGCGTCGTCGATCGATTCGCCCGTGACATATTCGCGCGGCAGACCTTCACCCCAGCCGAACGTCCCGTTGTCCAGGCGACAACGGACGACGAGCGATTCCGTGTCCGACCGCGCATGCGACGCGTGGCGGACGGGCTTTCGCAATGGAATGCGGACGTGATAGATGACGAACTCAGTGATGCGCATCTATAAATTGTATCCAGAGAGGCAAAACTGCCCAACAAACCCGACTCCATAAACAAAATCCCACGCAAAGAAAAGTGTTTGGCCATCCGAAGTTGGCTCTGCCGGTGCTGACAGACTTGAGGAAAACTGGTACACATAAAAGGCTATTCGCCCAGTCAGGATGACAGCAAACAGTGGAGACGATTGATGGGTGTGCCCATTTCCCAAGCGTGGACAGTGGCCAGTTACGTTCTTGGTAAGCGGTTTCGCGGAGTGAAACGCTACCCCCTGGTGCTGATGCTGGAGCCCTTGTTCCGCTGCAATCTGGCCTGTGCTGGCTGCGGCAAGATTCAATATCCGGCCGAAATTCTGAAGCGGCATCTGACTCCGGAGCAATGCTTTAAGGCGGTCGACGAATGCGGCGCGCCGATGGTTTCGATCCCCGGCGGCGAACCGTTGCTGCATCCGGAAATCGATCAGATCGTCGAAGGCCTGGTCGCTCGTAAGAAATATATCTATCTGTGCACGAACGCGATCCTGCTGGAAAAGCATATCGATCGCTTCAAGCCATCGAAGTACCTGACATTCTCGATCCATCTGGATGGGCCACGCGAAGAGCATGACTTTGCGGTCTGTCGCGAAGGTGTCTACGACGTAGCCATTAGTGCGATCAAGGCGGCCGTGGCGAAGGGATTCCGCGTCACGACGAATACCACTGTCTACAACAACGCCGATCCCGATTCGATGCGCGAAATGTTCGACACCATGATGGGAATGGGTGTTGAAGGGATGATGATTTCGCCGGGTTATCAATACGAGAAAGCTCCCAGCCAGGAACTGTTCCTGCGTCGCGCCCAGACTGTAGGCCTGTTCCAGCGGATCCTGGGGAACGCGAAGAAGAAGTGGAAGTTCAACCTGTCTCCGCTGTTCCTCGAATTCCTGAAAGGGAAGTGGGATCTGGAATGCACTCCGTGGGGGATGCCCGCCTACAACCTGTTCGGCTGGCAGCGGCCCTGTTATCTGCTGAACGAAGGCTACTGCGAAACGTTCCAGGAATTGCTCGATACGACCGACTGGTCGAAGTACGGCCGTGCCAGTGGCAACGCCAAGTGTGCCGACTGCATGGTACATTGCGGCTACGAAGCGACCGCCGTGGCCGATACCTTCGGCTCGTTCAAGGCGTTCGCTCGCGTGGCCAAGCTGACCGTGTTCGGTCCCGGCAAGGATCCGATGCCGCCAATTGAGCCACCGTCATCCGAGACCAACGGCGATGCAGACGAGCAGGTCCGTAACATTCGATTGCCAGTGCTGACGAGCTAGTGCTGATAACACTTACGTGTCGCGTTGAAACATGGGTTTGACTTAGCGGTTTTCTGCTCGCGGGATACCACAGTGAGATGGGAGGCGCTCGAGTGGACGTGCCTGATTCGGCTCGCTGTATTCTTCGTGGGATGGGCTTCTAGCCCGTCGCCTTGGCTTTGGCGTTTGAATAAGCTTGCCTGCGCTGCTATCGCACGCGGCGAAGAATGACGGGTTGGAAACCTACGAGACGAGGGTACTGATCGCATGCCAAGCGTTCATGAGATCTGCCGCTACCTGCACGAAGTCGCTCCGCTATCGCTGGCCGAAGATTGGGACAATGTCGGGTTGCTGCTGGGTGACGAAGCGACGGACGTTGTCCGTGTCCTCACCTGCTTGACGCTGACTCCGGATGTCGCCGAAGAAGCGGTGCTGGTGGGAGCGCGATTGATCGTCACACATCACCCGGTACTCTTCAAACCCGTCAAACGACTGGTCGCTTCCAACAGCGAAGGCCGTATGTTGCTGAAGCTGATGCGGCACGGCATTGCGGTCTACAGTCCGCATACGGCTTACGACAACTCGGCAACGGGGATCAATCAACAACTGGCCGAGTTGCTGGAGTTGGAAGAGATCACCCCCTTAAGGCATTTTTCGCCTGTCGAGCAATTTAAGCTGGTGACGTTCGTGCCTGATGAGCATCTGGATCAAGTCCGCCGTGCCGTGTGGGACGCCGGTGCCGGGATCATCGGCAACTACCGGGAATGCAGCTTTAATACTCGCGGATATGGGACGTTCTTCGGCTCCGAAGAGACTCATCCGGCGATTGGCCAGTCGGGGCGACGCGAACAAGTCGAAGAGACTCGAGTCGAGTTCTTCTGTCCGGCGGATTGCCTGGACAAGGCGATCGCGCATCTGCGGAAGGTGCATCCATACGAAGAAGCGGCCATCGATATCGTCACGCTGAAGTCTCAACGCGATGGGACCGGGTCAGGTCGATTCGGCAAGCTGCCGCGACCGATGCCCCTGGGGGAACTGAATCACCTCGTCAAAGAGCGATTGAAGCAGCCGCACGTGCAGTTTGTCGGTGAGTCGACTCGTCAGATCGACAAGCTGGGGATCGCCTGCGGAGCCGCCGCCGAATACCTGCGCGATGCTCATCGAGCCGGATGCCAGGCTTTGCTGACGGGCGAAGCACGTTTTCACGCGTGTCTGGAAGCCCGTGATCTGCAGATGGCTTTGATTCTGCCCGGCCACTACGCCACCGAGCGACCCGGGATGGAAAATTTGGCCGCTCGAATGGCGGCCCGCTTTCCAGGGCTTGTCGCCACGGCCAGCGAGAAAGAACACGATCCGGTGCGGTATTAATGAAGAGTTCACGGCAATTCGAATATGTCCCCATTCGTCGCATCAGTCCTATTCATCTTCAGGCAATAGGACTTATGGGACCGATGTGACCGATATTTGCTGGATCTGGTCGAGATCCTGCGCCAGATCCAGCCCGTGAGCGGTGAACAAATGATTGGATAGCTGTTCCAAGTGCCGCGCACGCAACTGGCTGAAGAGAACTTCCAGTTCGTCATGCAAGTTTCGTTCACGGACGACCTTGCGGACATCAGACCAAGCTCGAAAGATCGGCAGTGTCTGTAGCAAGACTTCGTCTCGTGGATCGCCGGTCGACTCATAGAAATTGCTGTCCAGCAACCGCGAGAACTCCGGCGACAACCGGGCCGTTTCAAGTTCGATCTGTTGGCGATACTCATCCACTATCGCTTTGCAGGCAACACAGCTCGAAAGCATCGCAGAACCGATCACGTGCGTGGCAACGATGTCATCAACATACGTCGGCGAGATGACCAGTCGCTGATCGATGATGTTGCCGAACACGCGAAACATCCGCAGTTCGGTCCGAACGGTTGCGGAGTCAAAAGCCAACAGTGAACCAAGCTGCTCAACATCGCGATTGCGATGCACCAGTCCTTTGCTCATCACGCGTGTCATCGCCGAATCGGGACGATTTCGCAGTCGCTGCGACGGATGAATGAATAACTGCGGGAATGCAAGTGTCTTGGCTGCGGCCCCCAAGTCCCCTTGAAGCGAGATGTGCATCGTCATCTCCTGAGCAGGTTCGCGACTGATGAGTTGCCGCCGCTGCAATAAGAGCGGTGCCAGCAACAAGGCATGAAACGACCTCGCAGGACGGAAGGCCGCTTCCAGCGTGCCGCCGAATTCGGGACGATCGGGTGAGGGGATGCCCAGTTCAGGCAACGCCTCTTTCCACGCCCCAAACAGATTGGGATCGGCATTCGGAATCTGCAGTTCGATCCCAATCGGGACCGCGAACTTCGACCAACGCTGCTCGCATTCCGTCAGCCAGCGAGCTAGAGGTACGGCATTGAGACCGGCCGCTTCAGCAAGCCAGCAGACCGACTGAGCACACGGGGAAAGTTTTGCACTGCGGGGTGACGGCTGGAAATCACCGAGGACTCGGCTGCGCGGTGGCAGGGCGCTGGGTTGCTTCGCGGACTGGAACCAGCGAGTCCGCAGGGCTCGATCTGCGGCGATCTTTCGTTCGGGAATCGATTCCAACACGACGCGAGCATAGTCCATGACGAACTGATTCCGTGCTTCACCGTCGACGGAAAGCTCGTCTGCCATCGTGGCCGCGTCGGTCAGAAACAATCGTCGCACATGCCGCGTCGGCGTATGAAAGCAGACCGGAACCGCTTCCGTTTGATAGCGATTCAGTTCTGCGGGAACCCCAACACGAGCAATCGCGAACTGCATTCGATCCGTGTCGCGAACCGCCGCCAGAAACAATGCTTCATCGATGGGATCGTGCAGGTTCAACGGCACGCGATCACGAAGTGCAGCGTCCGCCGCATCGGGAACCAGTTGCCACGACAACGCTCGTACCCGTTCTGCCCACTTGTCCGCCGGGCCGCTCGCAGACATCGCCGATCCTACAAACGCGAGACCGATCGATAGCAGTTCCACGACATCTTCGGTCACGGGTTGTTCGCAATAGCCACATTCACGAATCAGCCATTCGACTGCCGCCGGAGCGGTCGCATAGTTCTCCGCGAGCCAAGTTGCCGTGACGAGAAATCCAATGCAGGGAGGCGGATTGCGCTGCGGAAATCCAAACGCGGTGAGTAACGGCAGGACCAACTTCGGATCATCCGCCCAGCACAGCATGCGCAAGATTTCGAAGTCACTGCGACACAGTGGCTCTTCCAGAACAAGCGTCGCGTCTTCCGGTGACCGTCGTGCGATCACCGCCACGGCAGCTCGTCTAAGTTCTGGGCGATCGTGTTTCAGCAGTGGTAGAACTCGTTGTCGGAGCCTCTCCGTCAGTTCCAGATCAGGATGCCGGAGAGCTCGCAGGACACTGAGGCAACCTGCTTCCCCGGCATTGAGTCCGCGAAACAGAAGCTGCGTGGCGTCATCCGCTGGCAATCGCGTCAGCCACTCGGCCGCGACTCGCCGCGCGCCGTTGCTCTCGGAAGCGAGCATGGTCAGAACGGTTCGTGTGGTGAGTTGACGAGCGATTGTCGCCAACAGCGGTGGTGTGTCGCCGTGATGGCTCTGAAGTGTCATAGTGATCGAGGAATCTAACGCATTTGATCGCGGCGAGTCGTAATTCTGATGAAATCACCAAGAGTGGCTGTTGTATTCTGGGAGGGCGAGGCTCCTGCCGAG
>CBIHQO010000236.1:0-8533 GCA_966211735.1 uncultured Schlesneria sp. | reverse complement strand
GGCCGAGGCGAGCAAATAGTCCTTCGTGCTGCCGCTTTCGAGCCACGCATAGACCTTGCGACCCTTCTGTCGCATCTTTTGAATGCCCGTTCTCAACTCATGCAACTTAGCCCAACCAATTGACGGGCCATCGATATGCAGAATCACGGCTTCCAGGTCATCGTCGCGACTCGCCTTATCCATGCGCTGCAGGCCAATGGTCAACGTTTCGACGACTTCACTGAACAAGCCGGGGGCAGCCGCCCCTTCGGGATAGTGACCGTGGATTTCGATGTGAGCGACCGTCAATTTCTTCTTCGTGACGGCTTGTTCTGCATCCGCTTGGGGCTCGGGAGTGTTTGCCGCAAACACAGGAGATATCATCAGTAAGGCCAACAGGGCAGCAGTCACCTTCATTTGCGAATCTCCTGAGTCTAATTGCGATCGCTCTGCCAAGAGATACTTTCAGTCTCGGCAATGCGTTTCATCCGTCTCTTCAGTTCTAGCCAGCGGGTGTTCCGCCGTCCAGTAGCAGATTTCGGCAAGTTCTGGAAATGCGACTGGACTTGCGGCACCCTCATATTACGCATCTGACGCTTGGCCGGATCATTTACGGCGATAGAATCCGTGCAACTTGATTTGACGCACACCCGCTGAGCCGACTGCTGGCACTGGACGGGGTGTGCTTGTTTGCGCTGATTCGACTGGACTCTTTTCCACATCACGCGAGAAGGCGAAGCACGATGGCGACCGTGGCGACAGGGGCATCACCAATCGCGGATCTCGCTCTGCGCCTGCTGAATGCTGCTGCGTTCAAAGATGCGGTGGCATGCCTTCAGGCCGGTGATGCGGTCACGATTGATGGAGCCTGGGGTTCATCGAGCGCCCTCGTTGTCGCGGCATTGACGCAGGTTGCCCCTAATACAGTCGTCGTCATTCTACCCCGAGAGCGCGAATTGGATGACTTCGCCGCCGACGTGGCCTCGTTCGGAATCCAGCCCGCTCCATCGCAACCCGTGGTCGAACCGGGGCAGCGAATTATTCCCGCAATCTTGCCCGCCTGGCCGTCATTGCCGCGAGAATTGAGTATTGCCGATCCGATTCTGGGCAGTCGCTTGCGCATCGTTCGTGGTTTTGAAGCGGACTCGTCGCCGCCGGTGGTGATTGCGACCATTCAGGCCTTGCTGCAACCGGTTCCGAGTCGCAAGGAACGAGTCGTCGCCTCGCGTCTGGTCAAAGTCGGCGAGGATCTCGACCTGGATGACATGGCCGCGTGGCTCGTCGAGAGGGGATTCGAACGAGTTACCGCGTTGGAAGTGCCTGGCGAGTTCAGCATCCACGGCGGGATCATCGACATCTTCCCGCCCGATTCGTCGGATCCCGTCCGCGTGGAACTGTTCGGCGACGAAATCGAATCGATCCGGCTGTTCGACGTGGAATCGCAGCGAAAAGTCGCCTCGGTCACCGAAATCGCGATTACTGTGCTCTCGCCGTCAGACCTGAAGCACGATGACGACGACCCTGTTGCCAGCGTTTCGCCGCTGGTCGCGAACGGCGAGCATGTGCTGGATGCGATGCCGGCAAATGCGTGGGTCGTGTTTATCGAGATGGAGGAAATGATTCGCGAGGGTCGGCAATACCTGGATCGCCTCGCCGATCCCAAGGGACTCTTCAGCGTCGAATCAACGATGCAGCGCTGCGCCGCTCGACCTCACATGAATCTGGCACCGCTGGTCGCGGGCAGTTACGGCAAACAGACGATTCACCTGCAAACGGCCTCGATTGAACGATTCGGTGGCGCGAAGGGAGAATCGCTCAAGGAACTCGAGCGCGTCGTTCAACAGGATGAATCGGTCCTGATTGCCTGTCACAATGAGGGGGCCAAGCAACGACTGACCGAGCTACTGGCGGAAGTATATGGCGACCCCAGTTTGCATGGACCCGAATCGCGACCGCCCGGTTCGGCCAAGCCGAAAGATCAAACTCCCCCGCCGCCTTCTGGCCCGCCGCTCAAGCGGTTTCTGCGAGGCAAGCCGGACGCTGGTGCAGCGAAGAATGCGCCCGTCCCCGCGCCACCGGAGCCTGTCGCGCCTGCTCCCGCCGAGCCTTCTGTCCCGAAGGAGCATCCGTTTCATCAGCGTGTGCGACTGTGCGTCGGTCACGTCAGCCGGGGTTTCCGCCTTGTGGGCGAGAAGATTGTCGTCCTGAGCGACAATGAACTCTTCGCGCGAACCGAAGTGCAGCGGGCTCCGCGCAAGAAGCGCATCGAATCTCGAGTGATCGATAGCTTTCTGGATTTGGCGATTGGCGACCTGGTGGTGCACCTCTCGCACGGGATCGCTCGGTTTCGCGGGATGGAGGTGCAGAAGAAAGGTGATCTCACTGAAGAACATCTGGTTCTCCAGTTCGCTGATGAACTGAAGATGTATGTCCCGACATCGCTGATTCATCTGGTCCAGAAATATATCGGCGGAGCCAAAGCCGCGCCCGAACTGTCGAAGGTGGGCGGAACCAGTTGGGTCAACAAGAAAAAGCGAGTCGCCGAGGCTGTTGGAGATATGGCGGCTGACATGCTGAAGCTGCAGGCTGATCGCGATCTCAAGCCGGGGCTGGCGTGTCCTCCCGACAGCCATTGGATGGAGGAATTCGAGGCTGAGTTTCCGTACACGGAAACAGACGATCAGCTGAAGGCGATCGCCGAAGCGAAAGAGGATATGCAGCGTCCGCGCCCGATGGACCGCCTGATCTGCGGCGACGTCGGCTATGGCAAAACAGAAGTCGCCATGCGAGCCGCGTTCAAAGCGGTTGACGCGGGACGCCAGGCTGCGATCCTGGTCCCCACGACCGTGTTGTGCGAACAGCATTTTCGCAGTTTTTGCGAACGGATGGCCGAATTCCCGGTCTCAATCGCATCGCTCAATCGGTTTCGAACGGCCAGTGAAACACGCGAAGTGCTGCAAGGTCTGGCCAACGGTACAATTGATATCGTGATTGGGACACATCGCCTGGTCAGCAAGGATGTCAAATTTAAAGACCTCGGACTGCTGGTGATCGACGAAGAACAACGCTTTGGAGTCGAAACGAAAGAACTTCTGAAGCATTTGCGACTCGAAGTCGACGTGCTGACGTTGTCGGCGACTCCGATTCCCCGCACGCTGCATATGTCACTCGTTGGCATCCGCGATATCTCTAACCTGGAAACACCTCCCCAGGACCGTATGGCGGTGGAAACGCGGGTCTGTCGCTGGGACGGCGAGTTGATTCGATCGGCGATCGTGCGCGAGTTGAATCGAACCGGGCAGATCTACTTCGTTCACAACCGGATCTACGACATTCAAACGATCGCCGACAAGCTCCATGTGCTCGTCCCCGAAGCCAAGATCGACATCGTGCACGGCCAGATGGACGAGACGACGATGGAAAACGCGATGCACGGTTTCGTCCAGGGGCGAACCGACATCCTGGTCGCCACCACGATCATCGAAAGCGGCCTGGACATTCCCAACGCGAATACGATCTTCATTCATCAGGCCGGCAACTACGGCCTCGCCGATCTGCACCAACTGCGAGGTCGAGTCGGTCGCTACAAGCATCGAGCGTACTGTTACCTGTTGCTGGAGGATGGCAAGACGCTGACGCCTCAGGCGTCTCGCAGAATGAAAGCGATCGAAGAATTCAGCGAACTCGGTGCTGGCTTCAAGATCGCCATGCGAGATCTCGAGATTCGCGGTGCGGGCAACATCCTGGGGACCGAACAAAGCGGCCATATCGCTGCCGTCGGTTACGAATTGTATTGCCAGTTGCTCGACAATGCCGTCCGGGCGATGAAGCGACAGCCGATTCGTGAACATCGGCACGTCGAAGTGACGCTGCCAGTCTCGGCGTACCTCCCCTTGGACTATGTTCCCGAGGGACGCCCGAAGATTGAAATGTATCGCAAGCTGTCGAGTATCTCGTCCCTCGACGATCTGGCAGAGCTGAAAGCCGAATTCCGCGACCGATTTGGACCATTGCCCGATCCGGCCGAAAAGCTGTTCCTGGTGCGCGAGCTTCAGCTGCTCGCACTACGTTGGCAGATCCACGACATCCATCTCGAACCGGGTTACGTGATTCTTGGATATCGCAACCCGAAGCTGATGGCCCAGTTGAGTCGACTGACACTGATTCCACTCCGCATCCTGGATACGGAAGAAGCCTGTCTGGTGTTGCCTCCCAACCTGAAGGGCAACAAAGCTTTGCTGCGACTCATCAAAGAGACCTTGCAGGCAAGTCCCTCCTGAAACTACAAATCCATTTCTCCTGTTAATTGCGCCGAAGTGTGTTCGCATGAACGCGCAACGTTCAATCAGTTTCCAAAGCAATTCCCATGTTCCAAATCTCACGTGGACATCGCGAACTCGTCACCTGCGGGCGACGCGTCTTGAGATTTGGCTTTGCCCTACCGTGTTACCTGCTTCTCGCCTGCCTGCTCGTGCTCACGACATCCGGTTGCAATGCGCTGAAAGGGATGGGGAAAAAACACGACAATCCCGTCTTGATCGAAGCGCCTCATCGCGTCGTCGGCCTTAAGACTGACGGCGAGGACGAGACCAAGATCGCCGGAACTGACGACGAAGAGACGCCGGAAAAGGCCAAAGTGGTTGCCACCGCTGCCATCGCACCCGTGGGCACGGATCCTTGGGCCGACTGGCAAGACGACACTGCGATTTACAACTCGAAGATCGCCGCGACAGTCAACGGCTATCCCATTCTGAATGGTGACGTGCTTGATCGCTACAGCGGGTATCTGATTGATATGCGGGCGAGCATGCGAGAAAAGCGAGTTGCGCCATCGGAATATGAGAAGGTGCGCGAGATGTTCGTCCAGCGCGATCTGCCAAGCCATATTCAGCGGCGACTGCTCGTCGAAACCATGAAATCGAGTCTTAAGGCCGAACAGATCAAGTTGTTGAACGATCACTTGGACGGCATGTTCGAGAAGGAAGTCGAAAAGCTGAAGCGTGAATTGAAGGTCTCCACTCGTACCGAACTCGAGTTGGAATTGAACAAGAAGGGGACCACGCTTCAGAACGTGAGAGATCAGTTCGCAACCGAGCGAATGGCGATGGAATACGTCTCGATGAAGATGGAAAAACCCGAACACATCGACCGGATGGACCTGCTCGCCTACTACCAGGCCCATCTGGATGACTACGCGGTCGCGGCCAATGTGACATGGGAACAGATCCAGGTTTCAGTCACTCCTGCTATGACGAAGGCCAAAGCAAAAGAACGGATGCAAGAGGCTCTGGAAGAACTCTCCTCGGGAACTTCTTTCGACGTGGTCGCCAAAAAATACTCCGATGGACCAACGGCCAAAGATGGCGGCCTGCGTGAAGAAATGGAAGTCGGCAGTTTGAAGGACACGAAACTCGAGAAAATGCTGTTCGATATGCCGATCGGCAAGCTCAGCAGCATTTACGAAGCTCCCGAAGAGTTGCAGTTGGTCCGCGTCAAAAAGCGTTCCGCGGCCGGGCGAAAACAATTTGGCGACGTTCAGGATGAGATTCGCCAGAAGATGGAAACTGAGCAGAACAAAAAACGTCCAGAAAAACTCTTCAAGAAGCTGTTTTCTGAGGCGATCATCGAAACGAAGTACGATCTGCCCAGCATCGCGCCGAAATAACGCGTGCAGTGTCGGCCGTCCCTGCCGGGACTACGACCATCACCGTCCAGGCTCTTCGGGAGATTTCTTCGCCTGAATCCTACTGGACTCGACCTAAAATCGGGATCGGCCGAAAAACGAGGCTCCCCACAACTCCGGCGTGACGACGGGTTCTGCCGGTGGATATACTGCAGGTTCAAAAGAACCCGCAATACTCCAGCCACTCAAGTTGTTTTAACCCACCATGCAAGTCGTCATCACCGCTGTCGGTCCGGACAATCACGGACTGGCCGACCCGATCATTCATCATGTGACCGGATCCGGGGCCAACATCTACGAAATCCAGATGTATGACCACGATACGCAGCGGATTTTTGCCATGTTGCTGCGCTGCGACTGGCCAGGCGATGCCGTTCCGCTGGCGACATTACGATCGCAAATGCAGGACATCGGAAAGACGAAGAACCTGTCGATTCGAACCTGGTCACGCGACGAACAGACCGAACCGCCGCGACTTGCCATCTGCACCACCTATCGTCCGGAACCAGCACTCGCCGTCTTGCGAGCGATTCGCGACAAGCGCCTGCGTGCGACTCCGGCCGTCATGTTAGGCAACCGCGATGCCTGCCGAGGTGTCGCCGAACAGTTTGAGGTTCCCTGGCACACCGTTGGCGATGCGAAGGGGGAACCTGATAACGACCAGATGGTCGAGATCTTCGATCGCTATCAGGTCGACTACATCCTGCTGGCCCGTTACATGCGAGTCCTCCCCGCCAGCACCTGTTGGCGTTTTGCTGGCCGGATCATCAACTTGCATCATGGACTGCTACCCCCGTTTCCGGGATTCCGTCCCTACGAAGACGCCTATCAGCACCGCATGCTGACCTACGGCGCGACCGTCCATTTCATCGTGCCGGAACTCGATGCGGGAAACCAGATCATCCACCAGAGCACGTTCACGGTCTTCCCCGGAACTCCGCTGGAAGAGATCAAACGCCAGGGTGAATCGGATCACGAACCAAGCTGCCTGGTCGAAGGAGTCCGCCGCGTCGTCGATCGCGAAGTGGAACTCCATTTCCACCGCGTCATCCGCCGCAATCCGCCAACGGTATGAGTAAAATCTCAGCCACGGACTAATGAGGGCTGGCAACGGCCCGACGTGGCTTGCGGCCCTTGGCGAATTTTGGCGATGGGACCGCGTCAGGTTCGGTGGCGACCTCATTTGCGGCCAGCTCTGATTCGTCACTGTCATGCTGCGGCGATTCTGCAGCGGGGAACAGCCCTCGCCACGAGAAGGATTCGACGACCTCAATAACCAGCGTCATCGTGGCGTGGCTGTTCGGTTCGCGAACGGTTCCCACCAGCAACAGGGCCAGCCATCGCAGCACGATGCTGCTGGCAAACATCATCTGGAAGTGGCCCATGGTCCAACCGCCGATCACCCAGGTCTGACCAGCCAGCAGCGTCATGATTCCACCGGCCGCGATCGATGTCAGCCCTCCGACGATTCCCGCCAAGGCTTGAGTCGCCGCGATGTACATCGTCCGATTTTCCGTCGGCGAGTGTTTAATCATAAAGCCGTTGTTGGCAATCAGGATGCCCGCGTTTTGAGCGGCATCCAGCATGAAAAAGGGAGCCAGAACCCAGAAGGCAATATCGGGGTTATGCGGTGTCAGCAGCAGTGCCAGCATGTTTGCAGACTTGGTGGCGACACACACCACCAGCACTGGCCGGGTGCCATAGACATCGGCCCAACGGCCCAGCGTGCGGGAAAACATCGCGCCGCCGACCCAGCTGATCGTCCACAGTAGCAACACGCGAAAGAGGTCCATCTGGCACTCTTCCAGCAGATACAAGCTGATGAAGGGGGCTCCCGCCATCGCTGCAAAGTTCCAGTAACACATGAACCGGATATAGCGGCGGAAATCCTTGTTTCGGAAGGGAGCGGCGAATACCTGACGCAGTCGCGGGCTGGGCATGCGTGTGACAGGGGGCTCAACAATGCGATGAAACAGCGTCAGGTCAATGACCCCGCACAGCGTGCCGATGCAGGTCAGCACGGCATAGCCCGATTCAATTCCCAGGTTGCTCTTCAGGATCAAGAATGCCGCCGCCGCCAATGATCCGGCCGCCGTGATCTGCATCCAGAATTGCCGGCTGCCCCAGTAATGACTCAGGCCTTCATGAGGCAGATAGTCTCCCATCCAGCTCAGCCACAACGGCGAGCTGAAATGCAGCAGCGCCTGGTTCAAAGCGGTCGTGACCAGTAGCGTCATGACCCAGAACTCGGGCGGCATGTCTTTAATCAGGAACGGGCCGACGGCAGTTGGTAACAGCAACAGTCGATGGACCATCGCCGACCAGAACCACAACCGCCGTCGATAGCGAAGATGATTGACGACCACTCCCGAGATGAACTGCATAAACAGCATCAGGGTCGGCAGCGCGCTGAGGATCCCGATGTGCAGTTCATTCGCCCCGATGGATCGCGCATAGCGGATCGTGGCGGGCGATGTCGTCAGTTGGGTATAGGCGGCAGCCAGGCAGCTGGCGATAATGATCGCCCGCTTCGCACCGGTTAAAGACCACACAGCATTCTCATTTCGCGGCAAACGCAAACACGCAGCAGAAGTAACGGCCGCAAATGTGCAACCGCCTCTGACACTGCTGACAGTTCAATTCGTGGAGAAGTTCGGGAGGGCGGGGTTTTAGCAAAGCGGCCAGACCTCGAAAAGATCGACCTGAGCGAGGGAGGACTGCCAGGGTGTGACGCAAATTCCGTGTCGCCAACGACAGCCTTCGCAAATTCTCGCCGCTTGGGCAAGGTGCGACACCAGAAATAATCGAGTCGCGCGAAGAAGCACCAAAGAATGAATCAAGGCGGGAAATTCCCGCCTCGTTCAGCAATTC
>CBIHQO010000235.1:0-8544 GCA_966211735.1 uncultured Schlesneria sp. | reverse complement strand
GCAATCAGCCTGTTCGGCCGAATTCCATTTCGAAACAAACTTCCTTGTTTCCCGGAGGAATACCCATCCCCAGTGGGGCGTCAGTAAAGTGGCGACCGGCATGAATGTCAATGATCGAATCAATGTTTTTTGCCTGTTTTCTCGGGGAATTATTGAAACAGGGGCTGCAGCTTACCATGCCATTCCGATCTGGCATGCGATCGATCGTGTGTGGTCGAGTACACATTGACCTGAGAAAACGACCACGAAGAGGATCAAAAACGGGGAGTGTTCTCGAGGGGAATTCGTTGCGGTCGGCTTGTGAAAACTTGGCCTCACCTGTTCTGAAAATGATTGCGTTAAAGGCCGAAATTGGTTATCCAAGATAGATTGGAATCGAATGTCATGGATGATGTGCATCGCCCCAACCAATTCGCCATGCACACCCCCACCAGCTAGCGGGATCTTATGAGATGGATCAAGAACGCTGGGCAAGTCTGGACAGTGCCGAACTCCCCATCAACCTGGTGATGATTGTCGAAGACGATGCGGATTCTGCGGATGTCTTGAAAACGATCCTGGAACGTGACGGCTTCAAGGTTCGCATCGCGAAAGATGGCGGGCAGGCTCAAGCGACTTTCGTCATGCAGAAGCCGGATTTTGTGATTCTGGATTTGATTCTGCCCGGTGAAAGCGGGTTCGAGATCTGCGAACGGTTGAAGCATACCGACGATGCCGTTCCCATTCTGATTGTCACTGCCATCGACCTGCCTGAGTCTCGCGAGTTGGCTCGAAAAGTCGGGGCTGATGGTTATTTGACGAAGCCCTATCAACCGGCCGAACTCATCTCGCGAATGCGTGAAATTGCGAACAAGCTGTGGGAAAGGACGCACATGGAGCATGAGGTCGATCCGCTGCGGATTCGGTTCGTTTGCTCCTGCGGACAGAAATTTAAAGTCAGTTCGACGCATCGTGGCAGGAGCCTGACTTGCCCTCAGTGTGGCGAGCCGGTCGCAGTCCCTCGCACATAATTCAGTGGTTTGGATTTGTCGGCATTTTCGTTCTAGTGACTCGGGCCAAACCTCGACCTTCGCAGTCGAGAGTCGACGAGGTGAATTCATGGCGGATCTGATCATCTTCTCTGGAAAAATGAAGGGGCAGCGACTGATCCTGCCTGATCGCGAAGTCATCGTCGGCCGGGACGAATCATGCCATATGCGAATCGCGTCGAGCCTGATTAGCCGACGCCATTGTTCTCTAAAGGGGGCCTTAAATGGAGTCTGGGTGCGCGACCTGGAAAGCCAGAATGGAACCTATGTCAACGATGTGGCGATCAGCCAGCCCTACCTGATGAAGCCAGGAGACGTATTGAGAATCGGGGCGGCTCTGTTTCAGGTTCCCCGATTGCGGCCCTCGCAAATGAAGGCCGTCGACGAACGGCTATCTGACGATGATATTTCCAGTTGGTTGACTGAAGAGGAGCAAACTCAAACAGCGGCAGCACCCGACACCACGGTAATTAAGGGGCGCCAATCCGCAAATCCCGTAGAGACCATGTCGGCGGACACATTGCTGCCTCCTCAACCCGCAACACCAGCGCCGATCGAAGCACGAGTACCGCCAAGCGTCCGTCAACCTCCGAAAACCATCAAGGAACAGGCGGCCGAGATCATCCGGCGACACTGGGAAGTTGTCCGCGGTCAGCAGCCGGAATGAATTCGAGCTAACGAATCGCCCCGGCCCCTTCAATGCGGTTCCTGCCCAGATTGTTGCTTATCTGGCGGCGCGCTCTCACAATGTTGTCGCTTACGACTCGACAACCTCGACCTGATGCGACTTCTCGGCGCGACAACGAAGGAACCACCGCGATGGCTTGCCGCTCAATCTTGCCGATGACCCTGCTTCTGCTGGCAGCGTTTGTTTCAAACAGTTCGGCGCAACAGCCTGCCTTAGATGCTAAGCAAGCGGATGCGGATTTCCCTTATCAGGGGGAATTTACAGGAGCGATCACCGTCGATGGCGATGAGATCAAACTTGGAGTTCAAGTCATCGCCTTGGGGGGCGGCAAATTCCATGCGGTCGGCTACATGGGTGGACTTCCTGGCGATGGATGGGATGGATCGGATCGACGCGAAGTCGATGGCGAGCTTTCAGGCGGAGCAGCGATCTTCAAGGTGGCAGGCGAAGCCGGTGCTGAGGTCCGCGACGGTGTCATGACGATCAGGGATGCCTCCGGAAACAGCATCGGCGAACTCAAGAAGACCACGCGAAAAAGTCCAACCGAAGGCGAGAAGCCGCCCGCAGGTGCAGCCATCCTGTTCGACGGCACATCGGCCGACAAATTCGACGGTGGCAAACTGGACGGCAATCTGCTGGTTCAAGGCGCGACCAGCAAGCAGAAGTTTCAGAGCTGCAAGCTCCACCTGGAGTTCATGCTGAGCTACATGCCAGCGGCTCGAGGCCAGGGCCGCGGCAACAGTGGTTGCTACACGCAAGGGCGTTACGAGGTCCAGATCCTCGATTCGTTCGGCCTGGCAGGGGAAAACAACGAATGTGGTGGGATCTATACGGTCAAGAAGCCCGATGTGAACATGTGCTTCCCGCCATTGTCGTGGCAAACGTATGACATCGATTTCACGGCGGCCAAGTTCGATGACTCAGGAAAGAAGACTGCCGACGCCAAGATGAGCGTGAAACACAACGGCGTCGTGATTCATGAGGACGTCGCGGTCCCCAAGTCGACGACGGCGGCACCACTGGGTGAAGGCAAAGAGCCGGGTCCACTTTACCTGCAGGATCACGGTAATCCAGTCCGATTCCGGAACATCTGGGTCGTCGAGAAATAGTCTGCCCTTTGTCCGGCCCCGGTTTTTGAAGAATTGCCTGGCGATCATTCGGAGCGCATTTTGTTAGCTGGTCCGCTGTTTTCTCGCGAAACACTCACTGTCCCCCGCCAACTGAAGCACTTCATGGTGCGATCAGGCTACGTCGGGGCCTTGTTCGTGTTGATGTATACCGCGGCCCAGACGACGTTCGGGTGGCAGCAGGTTCGCAATCTGGGTGAGATCGCTCGATTCGGCCAGCTGCTGTTTCAAGTCTTCACGCTGATCCAGTTGACTCTGATGATCTTCTTCTCGGTGCTGTTCGCCGCGGGGAATGTGGCACAGGAGAAAGATCGGCGGACAATGCTATTGCTGCTGATGACCGACCTAAGCGACAGTGAATTCGTTCTTGGAAAGCTCGCGGCCAGTCTGCTGTTGCCAGCAGTCCTGCTCGCTTCGTCGATCCCAGTGTTCGTGTTCGTGCATTTGCTGGGCGGAGTTTCACTGACCCAGATCGGTTGCGCGATCGCGATCTCGGCAGCAACAGGCTTTCTTGCGGGCTGCTGGGGTTCTCTGGTCGCGTTCTGGCGTGAAAAGACCTTTCAGACACTTGCCATCAGCTTGATCGGCATCGTCTTGTCATTGGGGGTGATCGAAGGGGCTCTGTTTATCGGCGGATCATCAGGTCCGCTGGGATCGATCCTGGCTGGCTTGAACCCGTTTCGATCGATGATCCGCGTGCTCGATCCGTTGAATGCCATCGACGGCACTACTTTTGTCTCAGCGGCCATTACGTCCACTGGTGAACTGGCGGCTGTGGGAGTCTTGCTGTCGGTAGTGGCGATCATGCGACTTCGCATCTGGAACCCCTCGCGAACGCTGGGTGAGGCCGCGACGAAGGACGAAAAGGTTCAAGGAGTCGTTCGGCCACCACGAGTGGTGTGGAATAGCCCGGTCATCTGGCGGGAAATGATGACCAAGGCCTATGGCCGCAAGGTGATCCTGATCAAGTTGGCTTATCTCGTTGTGGCGGCTTTCGCCATTTATTCGATTGCCGTCTCGCCTCAAACGGGCGGTCTGGTTCTCGGCATGATTTCTCCAGCCGGCGCGGCATTTGTCGGACTGAGTTTGCTGACGATGCTGCTCGTGAACGCTCAGGCTGTGACTTCACTCACAACCGAGCGTGACGCGGGCACGTTGGAATTGCTGCTGGTCACCGATGTCACTGCCAAAGAGTTCATTCTTGGAAAACTGGGGGGCGTGCTGTTCAACAGCAAGGAACTGATCATCACCCCCTTGCTGTTTATGGGCTGGTTTGCAATTCGCGGCGTGATTTCTTTGGAGAACTTCGTCTACATCAGCACGGGATTGCTGACATTGGTGCTGTTTGGCGCGATGCTGGGACTTCACTCCGGCTTGAGCTACGGCAATTCCCGCACGGCGATTGCCAACAGCCTGGGAACGGTGTTCTTCCTGTTTGTCGGCATCTTTATCTGCATGATCCTGATCCTGCAGGCGCGGGCATCGTTTGGACTGCAATTGCCCAGCTTCCTGGTCTTTATCCTGGGGGGCAGTTTGGGATTATGGGCCTCATTGACTCATCGAAATCCGTCCCCCGCATTGACCCTGGCGGCGGGGATCCTGCCGTTCTGCACGTTCTACGCGATTACCAGCTTCCTGCTGGGGCAGACGTTGGGAGTCTGCTTGTTCGTCGTCGCGGCTTATGGATTCACCGTCATCGCAATGTTGGTCCCCGCCATCAGCGAGTTTGATACGGCCTTGGGACGAACCGTCGTGCCGAAGGGTTAGGCTGGACACTGTAGGCTGCGAGTCACCGCCATCACCAAGGTTCAGTAGCGTATGACCGACTCGCCACCGGACTCGGACCCGACTCCACCCAAGCCCCGCGGGTTGTGGTCGTTAATGGGAGCCTCGGTAGAACCCGTAGCGGAACCCACCGAACCGGTATTGCCTGCTGAGACCGAAGCAGAGATTCCGGCTCAGGAGCCTCCTCCTGCCGAAATCTCTGATGTCCCGGAGACACCTGTACCAAAGCAACGGGGCCTCTGGGGAGTCATGGGCAAGGCCTCGACGGACGAATCCGCTCCGACCAAACCGGATCCCCAGCTTGATACCGAACCGCAGGCACCGGAAATCGAGTCTTGGTCGGATGGTCCTCCGGCACGACGAAGGCTGTTCGAGGTGATGCCGCGCGCTGTGGATCAGACCAGCGGCGAGTCCGGCGCGCGGATCAATCGAGTGTCGATCTCAGGCATGTTCAACGACGACTCCCCCGCAGAGGAACAAGATCAAGAAGATGAAATAGAAATGGAGTTGGTCAATCCTCCCGATGAGGAACCGGAGGAAGTTGAAGAGGTTGAGCCGATTCCTGACGCGGTGCTGGCTCGCCCGGAACCGATGGAGATCATCGATCTGGATCAGCTTGAGTCTCCGCGTCACCGTTTGATCGAGAGTCAGGCTTACAGGCAAGTTCAAATTGGTGCCGCATGCGGCATTGCCGCGCTGGCCGCTTCGTGCTTATCGCTCCTTCCCAGCATCTTCGCTGGCCTGCCGGCACCGGCATTGGGTTTCTCAGCGATCATCGCAGGTTTCCTGGTACTTACCGGACCTGGACGCCGCTACCTCTCGTCGCGCTCGCGCGCACTTTCGATAGTGGGGATGCTGTGCGGCACGGTCGGCATCTTTCTGGGGCCGTTGTTGATCTCGGGCCTCGGAAGAAGTCTGCGCGAACCGAAAGGAGAACAACTGACGCGAACTCATCTGAAAGAGATCAGCGACGGTCTGGAACTCCATTACAAACAGCACGATGCCTACCCCATCGGAGGAACGTTCTCGCGCAACGAGGCGGGTGTAATCCGTGGGCAGCACGGCTGGATGACGTTCCTGCTACCCTTTGTCAAAGAAGCCGAACTCTATCAGCGCATCGACCAGACGAAGCCATTCGATGATCCCGCGAATCGAAATGCCATGGGAACCAACATCAATACTTACTTTGCGGCCGGCGGAGATCGGTCGCGGAACGGCGATGGATTCGCCATTGCCCACTATGCCGGGGTGGGTGGCGAAATCAACGAAGGCAATCGCTTGGCACATCTTGGGATCTTTGAGCGTGACACTGTGGTGAAGCGGAATGAAGTGACCGACGGCCTTTCGAATACCCTAATCGTCGGAGAACTCGCGGGAACCTATCCTCCCTGGGGTGACCCCGAAAACTGGCGCAAGATCGGTCGGGGGCTCAACAAGGATGGGGACGGCTTCGGCAGCCAATCGGGGCAAGGTTCGATGTTCCTGCTGGGGGACGGCACCGTCAAACTCTTCCCCAACAAGACCGACCCGAAGCTGCTGGAAAAGATGAGTACCCGCGACGGCGCGGAAAAATAAACGATCGCAGTTCCTTCACGCCGGGTGCTTGCGATGCCGTGGATCCAATAGGTTCACAGCGACATCCGACCTCCTTTTAGCCGTTTCCCTCGTCCCTCGTTACTTTTCTCTCGTCACTCGCAACTCTGAACCCAAAGTCACAGTTTCGCCGACGAATAAGGAGAAATGGGCAGGCTACGTCGACTTTTTCGGCTGAAATTGCCGAAGTCGTCTGGACACAATTTCAGGCATCCATTACATCCCGACCGTCCGACGCCGGGGGGCCGTGCGACGACGCGTTGTTTTTGTTGGAATTCGCCTTGCGAGGATTGGGGCATGCCATCCGCCTCCCTTAAAAAGTTGCTGCTCGTCGGACTTCTGGCTCCCGCTGGCTGTTATTCGCCATATGGCAATCAAAGCCCTTACGGCTACCAGCCTTATGGTCAGCCGTACCAGCCCGCGTACCCAGGAAATCCGGTCTATACAGCGCCGCCAGGACAGCCGTATGTCCCCGGTGGAACGACGCCTGGTACCGGCAGTCCCACTCCGATCACCCCGCCGTCGACTTACGACACGCCAAGTGGTGGCTCCAGCGGCGGCAATGCACCAACGTTCGATCCGAATCCTCCGGCGGGTAGTTCCGGGGGGAACCGAGTTGTTCCGAATCCGGGCGATGACCTGGGAACCGGTAGCGGGCCAGCAGCTTCCAACCCTGGTACACTGCAGCCGACTTCTTCGTCTCAGCGCGATAGTGGTCTGGAGTCGCCATTCGAACAGGAATCGAATCTGAACAATGCTCCGACGCGACAGGTCCAGCCGGCTCGAATCAGCGAAGAGACGGAAGATCCGTTTGAGATGCCAGAGCGCCCCTCAAGCTATTCGCCGCCTGCCACGCTGCAAAACGTTAACTATGTCGCTCCTCCCGAAGGATTGAACCCGTACGGTCGCGACACCAAACATGCCAATCCCGAATGGCTGCGTGGCGTGCTTGAGTTTGATCGCAAATCCAAGACCTGGCAGATCACGTACGCGGGGAATCCCGATCCTCGCGACCGCAATGGCGGCAGTCTGACTTTGGCGAATCATGCCGACCTGTCGCTCTGCCGCACCGGTGACATTGTGCTGGTCGAAGGCGCCATCGACGGCAGTCAAACGGACGGTCGTGGCAAGCCGCTCTATCTTCTCGATCGAGTCACGCCGCTCGCGGCACGCTGAGATCGCATTCTGTGCGAGATTACAAGACACTCCGGCGTCCACCGGTGTGTTTTCATTTTCAACCAGTGATTTCCGCAAGCTGACGTCGCATCCGCGGCATTGCTGAACCGACGGTAGCCGTGTCAGATCCTGACCGGTAGCATAACTTGCTCGTGTGAATGCATCTCGCTTCACACGGTACCGGAATCGTTATCGCCGCGCGGGACCAAGCATGACCATCAAGCGAGTATTGCTGCTGGCTGGAGATTTTGTCGAAGACTACGAAGTCATGGTGCCGTTTCAGGCACTGCCTGTGCTCGGCTTCACCGTCGATGCAGTCTGTCCGGGGAAACAAGCGGGAAGCC
Organism: uncultured Schlesneria sp.; assembly: GCA_966211735.1. Taxonomy (GTDB): domain Bacteria; phylum Planctomycetota; class Planctomycetia; order Planctomycetales; family Planctomycetaceae; genus Schlesneria. The sequence continues at coordinate 803 of CBIHQO010000235.1, read as the reverse complement.
AGATCCGAACGGCAATCCATGACTTCGAAGGGGATCAGACGTATTCCGAGAAGCCAGGACACAATTTCACGCTGAATGCGTCCTTTGCCGAAATCCAACTCGACAACTATTGCGGTCTGTACGTCCCTGGCGGGCGAGCACCCGAGTATCTTCGCTTGAACGAAGCGGTCCTGAACGTCGTTCGACACTTCGCAACCAAAAATCTCCCGATCGCTGCGATCTGTCACGGAATACAAGTTCTGACGGCCGCGGGAGTCGTGAAGAACCGGCGCTGCACGTCTTATCCGGCTTGCAGTCCCGAGATCACGCTGGCCGGAGGCCAGTATGTCGCGGTCCCCGTGGATCAAGCTTATGCCGACGGCAACCTGATTACCGCCCCTGCCTGGCCTGCTCACCAAGCCATTCTGCGTATGTTTGCCAAAGCACTCGGTTAACCCGATGATGGTGTCGCCCCGTTGCCCCTGCCTGATTTGCCTGCCGAATCTCCCCGCCTGATAGTCCGATTGCGAGTTCCTATGTCCGCATCCCGCTGGTTAGTGGTCGGTTCCATTCTGGGTGGCCTGGCCGTCGGCCTGGGAGCGTTTGCCGCACACGGCCTCGACAAAGTGTTCGTCGAGAAATACTCGGGCCAGACTCGCGTCGTCGCTGGCGAGACAGTGCCGCTTTCCAAGAAGTTCCTCAACGATTTCAAGACCGGTACGGAATACCAGATGTATCACAGCTTGGCACTGCTGGCTGTAGGCTTGATCGCTCAGCGTCGTCGCTCATGGCGATTGTCGGCGGCGGGAGTCTCGTTCACCCTC
>CBIHQO010000234.1:0-8608 GCA_966211735.1 uncultured Schlesneria sp. | reverse complement strand
TCGCATTGAAAACATTATGCGGCATACACCCATGGCTCGTTTCGGATCACACGAAGAGCTTGCGGGGGGAATCTTGCTACTTGCATCTCCGACGGCCGGCAGCTTCTTGACCGGCCACAATCTCCTGGTTGATGGCGGCTTCACCGCGATGACCATCTGATCGCGGCCTGAACCAGGTCGTCACATTCACGGGGCAGCACTTGCCCCTTTTGGTGACGTTTCTTCATTTGCGTTTGGTGGAACGGAGCTATCCGGCCTGGAGGGTTCCACGATAGAGTTGCGATTGCCTTCGAGTTGTTGCATCGGCCCTGATTCCTGCCCCAAGGCTTTTTCAAGGGCCTCCAACCGAGTTCTCACTCGGCCGATGTGATCACCTAACGAGCGATCAGATTCATAGAGATAAATGACACTGCTAAGAATCGATCTGGCTTGCGCCGGATCGGTTCGTTCCAATGAGATTGCCCGGTCTAAGGCTTCCTGGATGAATGCTTGCGAGTAAGTTGGACGCTGGTTGCGGATTGTGGAGAGCAATTTGTCGACTGCCCGAACAGTCAGCTTATGGCTGTCATCGCCAGCCAGGATTGCCCGCAACGATTCCAATTGACGCTTGGCCCCGGCAGCATCGCCGGTCTTCCATTTCCACCGAGCCGCCTGCAGAATTCGCTCTGGCTCCGATCCAGGTCCCGGTCCAGTCACAGCATTGTTCGTCGCATCATCGGCCTTGGACAAAAACCACCACAATCCTCCGATCACCAGCGCCAGCATCGTCAACAACACCCAGGTGTTGTTGAACATCCTCTCTACTACGGTCGTCGGTTCTTCGCGAGCGCTATGAGCCTTCATCAGGTCGCGAACGAATGTCGCGCCCAGGTTGCCCCCCGCGGCAACGGGATGAGCCAACCCCGTTTCGGCGTCCGAATGCAGGATGACCTCTGGTTCGGAATTCTTCAGTTCGACTTTACGTACCACCTCTTGCAGTCGCCGTGACACGACGTACGCATCCGGCAAACGCTTGTCCGGGCTTTTTTCCAGTAGTTGACAGACAATGTCATTCAGCCAGGAAGGAATCTCGGGTACGTAATTACGTGGTGGATCGAAGGTGCCAAAGCGTTGCTTTTGCATGATCTCGGCAGGAGTACCGGTGGCAAACGGGGGCTGACCAACCAGCATGGTGTATAGCACCGCTCCCAGCGAATAAATGTCGCTACGACGATCAGCACGACGCCCCTCTACCTGCTCTGGAGACATGAACTCGGCGGTTCCAATGATCGCACCCGTCATCGTCAACTGCTCGGCTGCGAACACCTGGGCGACACCAAAGTCCGCAATCTTGATCGTGCCGTCGTTGGCGATCAGCAGATTCGACGGCTTCAAATCTCGATGAACGACTCCTACATCATGCGCGTGCTTCAATCCGGCGCAGATTTGGATCGTCATCGATATCGCTTCTTGCCAGGGGATTCGCCGATCGCGACGCAAGCGACTGGTTAGCGTGTCCCCCTCGATGTACTCCATCGAATAGAAGTAGGTCTCATTGTCGTCCGTGCCGCTCTCAAAGAATTTGACGATATTGGAATGACTCAGCCGGCGAATTGCTTCGATTTCTCGATTGAATCGCATCACAAAGCCTTCTTCGCGAGCGAGCGAAGCGGGCAGCACTTTGATCGCGGCTCGCTGCTTGGTCTCCTCATGGGTTCCGACATAGACGGTCCCCATCGCGCCAGCGCCGACCTTGCGATCGATCAGGTAAGATCCAATCCGGACGGGATGCATGAAATGAAGCTCAGAAGGGAGTTCGAGACAAGGATCGCTACCAACTATGGCCAGTTCCGCTGAATTCAGCCAACGTCGGCAGAATTATAGCATTTGTCAGGCCCGCGTTCGTGAGACCGTTCCGCCAGAATTGAGCGGTTAGTCCCCAATCACGCGAGAAACTAGCCGCCCTTCTGCCTGGAAGAACTCGCGGCAAAACGGCGATTGCTGCTCGAGCAGCACGAGCGGCGCATACACGACCATCGCACACGACTCAACAGTGGGAGTGTACAGACCGGACTTGCGCAGAAGCTTAATGGTCGGAACGGCACTCAAGAAGTATCCCACTGGCAGCAGGACAGACATCGCAAGTACCAGTCCCCATCCGTTGACGATGTTGACGGTCGGCGGGAACGTCAGGACGAAGCGACGGTGACCCAGCCGCATCGACAAGCGAACAGACATCCAACCATGTCGACCTGACATCATGGCGTCTCTGCGGGGTGCCAATCCAACAGTTGAAACTCCACCTTTTCACGGCCCTGAAAACGATTAATCGTCGGTTGAAAACAGATCGAGATTGCCCCGGCGGCCTGATTCAACTCATCGGCCCAATCCCCTTTGCCGAAAGCGACTCCACGAATCGATTCACCGAACTGCCGAACTTGAATCGAAAGATGCCGTTCGCCTTCCCCCATCTTCTTGGCCGCGACCAGCGTGACGTTACTCGCCACAAACACCGGACGAGAATTATGAGCCCCAAACGGTCCCAATCGTTCCAAGTCCGAAATCGACTTGAGATTCAGATCGGCCAGTCGGATTTCGGCATCGATCGCCAACTCCGCCTGACCTGGCAGCACCTGATGGTTTTCGGCAACGAACTGACTGAACGCGACGCGAAAGGCATCGATTCCTGTCGGCTCGATCTTCAGTCCGGCCGCGGCGTGGTGTCCACCGAATCCAACCAGCAGATGACGGCAGGCACTGAGTCCCGAATGCAGATTGAAACCCGCGAACGATCGACCGCTCCCTTGAGCAAGCCCATTGACGCCATGGATCGAGATCATGATCGCCGGCCGCTGGAAGTGTTCAGCCACCCGGCTGGCCACAATCCCGATCACGCCAGGATGCCACTCCTCATGAGCTAACACTAAGGCTCGCTGATCCTGCCATTCTGGGCGCTCCGCGACCAGTTCCTTTGCCTGCTTAAGCATTCGGCGTTCAACAGTCTGCCGATTGCGATTAAGTTCATCGAGATACGTGGCCAGCGCCGTTGCCCGCTCCACGTCACTGGTCGTCAACAGTTCCACAGCCAGGCGCGCTTGCCCCAAACGCCCCGCAGCATTGATTCGAGGAGCGATTGCGAAGGCGATATCTTCCGCTTGCAGCGCAGGACGCTCCGACAACCCCGCCACTTTCATCAGCGCTTTCAAGCCGGGACTTGATCGCTCGATCAGGCTGGCCAGGCCGAAATGAACCAGCACGCGGTTCTCGTCAATCAAAGGAACAACGTCGGCAATCGTTCCAATCGCCGTCAGACCAATCGCGCTCAGCAGAAACTCGCGCATCTTTGGCGACGCTCTCTTGCCGTCACCTAAGCGAGCACAGATCGCCCAAGCGAGCTTAAACGCAACACCGACACCACACAGTTCCCCGAATGGATATTCACCGGGCAGACGAGGATGAACCAGCACCGTGTCGACCGGAAGGGAATCCGCAAACTGGTGGTGATCGGTAATGATCAGCTCCAACCCCAATTCGCGCGCCAGCGCCGCTTCCGCAACGCTTGTGATGCCACAATCAACCGTCACCACCAGTCGAGCAGGATCTTCCGCATGAAGCTGCCGAATGGCATCGCAGTTCAGTCCATAGCCTTCTTCCAATCGACTGGGGATATAGTAGTCGACGTTGGCTCCCGTTAGTTGCAGGCAATGCCACAACAGGCTGGTTGAAGTCACACCATCGACATCGTAATCGCCATAGACTGTGATACGACGACCGGCATGGACGGCGGCGACGATGCAATCCGCAGCCTTACTGACTCCGGGCAATTTCTCGGGATCGTGCAGATCGACCAGTTTTTTAGCGAGATACTGCGTAGCCGCTTCAGCCGTCGCACAGCCACGCGCGACAATCACCTGCGCCAGCAGCGGGGCAATCCGCAGTCGAGCACTTAATTCGCGGACTCGCGTTTCGTCGTGCGACGCGATTCGCCACTGTCGATGCATCAAAGACTCCGTTCGTAACTTGAAAGATCCCAAACGGCTATTTCACCGATCCCCACGTCCAATGTCAAAGCGGAGAGAAGAGTTGGCTCGCTCACTGCAAACCAGGAATTCTTCGTCAGCGGACGCGGGAAGTTTGCAAATCCGCGGCACGATCACGACTCTCTGGACATCCCGGGGCTCGCGGATATTATCCCCAGTCGAACAGGCGACGACGGACTGAATTTGCTCTGCATTCTTTTTCAACTGCCGACGACGGAAGGGAATTCACGTGTCAGAACCCGAAGACTATGACCTGGTGGTGCTCGGAAGTGGCGAAGCCGGTAAGTACATCGCCTGGACGCAGGCTGCACTCGGTCAACGTGCCGCCGTGATCGAACGCAAGTACGTCGGAGGTTCGTGCCCGAACATTGCCTGCCTGCCGAGCAAAAATGTCATCCACTCGGCAAAGGTCGCATCGTTGTTTCAACGACGTGCCGAGTTCGGTATCTCAGCCACTGATGTTCAGATCGACATGGAGGCTGTGCGATCTCGCAAACGAACGATGGTCGATGGCCTCGTTCAGATGCATCTTGAAAAATATCAGAAGAGCGGTACCGAACTGATCATGGGCAACGGCACCTTCGTTGCCCCGAAGACGATCGAAGTGACCCAGCCCGACGGAGGGACTCGACAACTTCGCGGCAAGAATGTTGTCATCAGCACAGGTTCACGAGCCCGTGTCGATGACATCCCAGGCCTTGCAGCGGCTAAGCCACTCACGCACATCGGAGCGTTGGAACTTGATGAGATCCCGGAACACTTGATCGTCCTGGGTGGTGGCTACATCGGACTGGAGATCGCTCAGGCCATGCGCCGTTTTGGCAGCCGCGTAACCATCGTCGAACGCAACAATGCCTTGATTCATCGAGAGGATCACGATGTGACCGAAGCGATCGGTGACCTCTTCCGGGAAGAAGGTATCGAAGTCTCGACGGGAACATCGATTGATCGAGTCGAAGGCGTTTCCGGTTCGGGGGTGAAATTGCACGTCGTGCGTGCGGGCTCGGAACTCGTCCTCGAAGGATCGCATCTTCTCGCCGCCGCTGGACGAACTCCCAACACGGATAGCATCGGCCTGAACCTTGCCGGCGTGGAAACAACTCGACAAGGACATATCAAAGTCAATGACATGCTGCAGACCACCGCCTCCGGAGTCTGGGCCGTTGGCGACTGTGCAGGAAGCCCCTACTTCACTCACATCGCATTCGATGATTTCCGCATCGTTCGCGACAACCTGGCCGGCGGCAACCGCGTCACCACCGGACGACAGGTTCCTTACTGCCTGTTCACCGATCCCGAATTGGCCCACATTGGACTCAGTGAGAAAGAAGCCAACCAACAAGGAATAGCCTATCGAGTCGCCAAGATCCCCATGACAGCCGCACTGCGAACCCGAACGCTCTCCGAAACACGCGGCTTCATGAAAGCCCTGATCGGTAGCGACAATCACATTCTGGGCTTCACTGCTTTTGGTGTGGAAGCCGGTGAAGTCATGGCGGTCGTTCAAGTCGCCATGACGGCCGGCCTGCCGTACACTTCGCTGCGAGACGCTATCTTCACGCACCCTACCGTCGCCGAAGGGTTGGTATCACTCTTCTCGAGCGTTCCCTCCAACTGATCCACAACTATTCGTCATCAGCAATTCGGCTCGTGCGAAATAATGCTTCAGCAACAACCACAGGGAAGACCCCTCATCATCAAGGATGAACAAAGATGACGCAAGAGATTACCCCCGATGCAATTATGCAGTTGGGGTTTGGCTACTGGGGCTCTAAAACACTACTCAGCGCCGTCGAACTGGGGCTGTTCACCGAGTTGGCGAAAGGGCCATTGACGCTCGAAGCAACTCAACTTCGACTAGGTCTTCATGAGCGCGGCGCACGCGATTTCCTTGATGCATTGACCGCGCTCGGAATGCTCAAACGCGAACAGGGCCTTTACAGCAACACGCCCGCCACCGAACTTTATCTCGACCGTGCCAAGCCGACTTACATTGGCGGCATGCTGGAAATGATGAGTGCTCGTCTGTACCGCTTTTGGGGCGATCTGACCGAAGGATTGAAAACCGGTCTGCCACAGAACGAAGCCAAACATGGCGGCGACCTGTTCGATACGTTGTACAGCGACCCCAAACGCCTGGAGCAGTTCCTGTCTGCCATGACCGGCCTCAGCCTGGGAATCGCCCGCGCGATCGCTCAGAAGTTTCCGTGGTCGCAGTATCAAACATTTGTCGATGTGGGTGCCGCTCAGGGTGGGCTCCCCGTGGTCCTGACCCAGACCCACCAGCATCTGAAAGGAACGGGAGCGGACCTGCCTATCGTCGGGCCGATCTTCGAAAAATACGTCGCATCTCACGGCTTACAAGAGCGACTGCGTTTCGCATCCCTCAACTTCTTCCAAGAGCCGCTTCCCAAGGCCGATGTCATTGTCATGGGACACATTCTGCACGACTGGGACCTGGAAACGAAAAAGATGCTGGTCAGGAAAGCCTACGACGCGTTGCCGCCGGGCGGAGCATTGCTGCTCTTCGAAGCCATCATTGACGACGATCGCAAGCAGAACGCCTTTGGATTGCTGATGAGTCTGAATATGCTGATCGAAACGCGCGGCGGGTTCGATTACACAGGCGCCGATGGTCAGGCCTGGATGCGCGAGGCGGGCTTCAAGGAAACACGCGTCGAGCATCTGAGCGGGCCAGATTCCATGGTCATCGGAGTGAAATAGAACGGCGCTGTCACCCATCAACGTCAGTCGCAGCCTTTTGGGAGTACGAGCTGCTGACGCGGCTTACGAGTGCTCAAGGGTTGAGGTGCCCCTGCAGCAATCCAGTTGCGGACAAGCTCCTTCTGCGCCGCATCAAGCTTGCCAAAGTGTGAATCGGAAGGAGGCATCTCGCCGTCTCGGATCAGCAACCACAGTTCCGATTCGGATGGCTTCGAAGGGATGACCAGTTCTGGGTTGGCGGCGACTTTCTGGAGATTCAGCACATAGCCGAAACGACCTTCAGGCTTTCCGATCTCGGCGTTGTGACAGCCTGCACACTTAGCCTCGAACAGGCTACGCACGTCGTTTCCAAGGTCTCGAACGCGAGGATTTGGTGACGATTGTGCGAGTTCGGCCTGGAACCCAACGCACATGGCAACGCACATGGCCGCCAGGAATAATAGGAACTTCATCGGAGACTGCCCTTATTATGAGTGGTGAATTTGCAGAGACCGGCAACGCTCGCAATCGCCGTCGGTCAATATGCCGGTCCGCTCAAGTTTTGAATCGACGCCAACGCTAAAGGAGCAAGCGCGGTTCTGCTTGCGAGAAACATCATTTCGGATGCCACTGGCGACGGCTTTGCGTTGCCAATGGCTTGCCGATGTGTCGACGAGTAAATAATGCGTGGTGGGTCTGACTGTTGCATAAGCTCGTCACCCGATCAAAGCGATCGCAGCGACTCGAAGACACTGGTGGCCCAGATCGGCCACCAGTGGGTCCCAACCTGACATCAAAAACGTGCATTATCGCGCACGGTCATTTAGCCAATCGTGGAGTCGACGATGGCCAGCGAGCCTTTGTTTTCGACGTACGAGACGACTGACAATCCCAGTGCGGATTTCAGTTTCCCTGGGGGCAGGTTTCTCATTGGACCTGGGCTTCCCTGGCCGGGTTGAGATTGCGGAAATGCCGTGGACCGAGCAGTGTGAAACACGACGTTCCCTTCCACTTTCTGCATCACCTGGTGAATGTGCCCATTTAGAACCGTGAGCGAACCGAACCGACTTAACATCTTCAATGCCTGTTCCGCATCGGTCGTGCCCCAACCCCATTTCTCATAGACCGACCACAGCGGGACGTGCGCGAAAACGATGATCGGAGTACTGTCGGTCAGGGACGCAACGTCTTTCTTCAGCCAGGCCAACTGCTCTGTGCCGATGACACCCAGTCCCCCGTCGCCGCTACCCGACTTGGCATTGGCGACGTTCACCAGCCCGATAAAATGCACTCCGTGATGATCGAAGCTATACCAGCCGAGTCCCTTTTTCCCCTTCCCGAGTCGCTGGAGATACTCCTTATTTCCTTCACCGTCGAAGTCATGCTCGCCCGGAACATAGAGAACAAGAGATTTGCGGACTCCCTTCAGGATTTCGGCACAGTTGTCGAACTCCTCTGGTTTCGCCAGGTGAGTGAGATCCCCTGTATGTAGTACAAACGCAGGCGGGGTCGCCAGTGAATTCAGCTTGGCAACCGTCTCCTGCAGCGTCGCCGCGACGTCCTTGTTCGGCTCACGAGAAAAGCCAATGTGACTGTCGCTGATTTGAGCGAATGTGAAAGACGACTTCTCGGAGCTTGTTCCGGCAAACGTCGTTGATGTTGCGATCCCACCGGACACGCTCCAGACCAACCCGGTTCCGACCCAGGCCATGCACTTGAGCATTCCCCGGCGATCAATCTCATCACTCGGCGATCTCTGCTGGATCTCTGGCTGACTGGGTTCGATTCGATTCTGCATGATGTCACCTCCTGGCCTCGGTTCGCTTGAATTGCGGTTGCGACAGCAACTCGCTCGCAATGCCATACCGGTCATCCCGCCAAAATAT